>NZ_JASCPK010000206.1:0-7859 GCF_029959385.1 Pseudomonas sp. PS01303 | reverse complement strand
GGCTCGCTCCCACATTGGAATGCATTTCAAGTGTGGGAGCGAGCCTGCTCGCGAAGAGGCCCTCACAACCGCCGCAAAACTCAGGCCCCCGGCACCGGGCAACTCATGTCACCTTCCTCACACTTCAAATACTCCTTCAGCGCCTCAACCCGCACCTTGGTCACACTCGTCAGGCAATTGCTGTAAATCAACGGATAAACACTCCCGCCCGCGACCCCCGATGCCGAAAACTTGCACTCCGCATCACGAAACCCGACCCACGCCCGCTGCGCACTGACCAACAGCTTCTTGCCCTCAGGGTTATCCTTCAAGCGCCCGGTAATCTGCTGATACACCGTGTTCAACTCTTTATCCGCCGCTTTGAAATCCTGCCCGGCGCACTGATTCATCGTCGCCTGATCGCTGGCGTTGGCGCAGTCGACGGCGGCGTGGGCGAGGGAGGGGAATAGTAATGGCGTAAGGGCCAGCAACAGGCGTGGGGACATGAGGATTCTCGCTGTGTCGATAGTAAGTGTCAGGCAGTGTAGCGACTACGCCGAGCCTACTCAGGCGTACGCAATCTGGAGGCGTCAAGCAATCGATCTGCAGTCGCCGCAATTTCGGCGCCGTCATGCAGTTTATCCAGCCAGTGTCCCGGGATACCACGCTCGCCGTAATAAGCACCGGCCAGTTGACCGGTGATCGCGGCGGTGGTGTCGGCATCATCACCCAGATTGGCGGCCAGCAGAATCGCAGCGGCAAAGCTGTCGGTTTGCTGAAAGCACCACAGCGCCGCTTCCAGCGACTGCACGCTGTAGCCGCTGCCTTTTATGTCCGCGTGGGTTTTGCCAAGGTAATCCCCGCGTGCAATCGCAGCGACTTTGGGTTGCGAGAAATTGGCTGATGGCAGTTGGCGAAGCTCTGCCTTGGTTGCGCCTTCAAGAGACTTGGCAGTCAGCCCTGCCAATAATTGGCAACACTCGATGGCTTCAGCTGCGGCGTGGGTGGTTCGTGAACTGTCGGCGGCAAAGGTCTGGATCTGCTGGGCATCAGGGAAGTAAAACAGCACCACCGGTGCCAGACGCATTAGTGAGCCATTGCCGGCGCTGTACGGATCGGTTGAGCCCGCAAAGGGATCTGACGTCTGTTGGTATTGCTCCAGTGCCCGACTGACGGTCAACCCGATATCAAAGCACTCACCAGTCGAACTCAGATAACCCCATTGCCACCAGTTGAGGTAGCGGCCCATTTGATCAGCAGCATCGAATCCGTTTTTGTTCAGGAGACTTTCCGCCAGACACAGCGCCATCGAAGTGTCATCAGTCCATTGCCCCGGTTTGAGCCGGAACGGGCCGCCTCCGATCATATCGGTCAACGGTTCGAATGATCCCCGCGGTTTGAACTCAACTGTAGTACCAACCGCGTCGCCGCAAGCCAGGCCGAGCAGGGCGCCGCGATAACGTTCAGCGAGGGAAGGCTGCATGATACGTCCTTGTGTGGTTCGATTTCGCTGGAAACGGTAACAGCTTCGCCGTCGTAATGGTGGCTGGATCCACGCAATCAGCGGTCGGGAATTGCAGCCGGATGTTTCTCTTTTGCACCGGTTTGATACAACTTCACATTGGACATGTGGTCATACAAGCCTAGTGTTCAGAACAGGAGGTGACGTATGAAACCAGTACCCAATAGTTTCGAACGCAAGATTTCGCTGAAGGCGCCGCGTTCTCATGTCTGGCGTGCATTGGTCGACGCCGAGGCGTTTGGCCAGTGGTTTGGCGTGGCGCTGGAGGGCAGGCGGTTTATTGCCGGTGAATGGACGCAAGGGCAGGTCACGTATCCGGGTTATGAACACGTGTTGTGGAATGTGCTGATCGAGCGGGTCGAGCCGCAGCAGTTGTTTTCGTTTCGCTGGCATCCGTATGCGGTGAATCCGAAGATCGACTATTCCCAGGAACCGACCACATTGGTCAGGTTCGAGCTGCAGGATTACGAGGACGGCACACTGCTCAAGGTTTCCGAGTCAGGTTTCGCGCATATCCCCGATATTCGCCAGAAAGAGGCTTATTTCATGGACAGCCGCGGCTGGGAGGAGCAACTGAGCCGACTTGAACAGTTCCTGACCGAAAGTGCCAAGGCCCGAGCGCGTGACGGTGGCTGACATTTTCCAACCGTGGCTGCAGCGTTGGTCATTGGTGCCGGACGGCGAGCCGATCATTACGCTGGGCAGCCGTTTGCTGCCAGTGCGCGTGGGCGATACACCTGCGATGCTCAAAGTGGCGATGGATGTCGATGAAAAAATCGGCAACCAACTGATGTCCTGGTGGGACGGCAATGGCGCCGCGCAGGTGCTGGCGCATCACGAGGATGGCTTGCTGATGGAACGGGCCATGGGCCGGCGTTCGCTGATGCACATGGCGCTGAATGGCGAGGACGACCAGGCCAGCCGGATTCTGTGTGCGGCGCTGGCAAGGCTGCATGCACCGCGCGCGACGCCACCGCCACCGTTGGTGGAGCTGGGGCCGTGGTTTGCGTCGCTGCGAATCGCTGCGGCCCAGCATGGCGGTCTCTACGGCTTAAGCCTGGAAGCGGCAGAAACATTGCTCGCCAACCCGCAAGACGTGGTGGTGTTGCACGGCGACATGCATCACGACAATGTGCTGGATTTCGGTGAGCGTGGCTGGTTGGCCATCGACCCGAAGCGGGTCACGGGCGAGCGCGGTTTTGACTACGCCAATTTGATTTGCAATCCCGATCTGCCCTCAGCCACCAATCCCCAACGTTTCCGCCGACAGCTTGAGGTGATAACCGACGCCGCCGGGCTGGATCGCCAAAGACTGCTGCAATGGGTGCTGGCGTTCGCCGGATTATCCGCCGCATGGTTTTTGGAAGATGACGCACTGGAGCAGGCCTCAGGGCAGCTGAAAGTTGCGCAGATTGCCGCTTCCATGCTCGACGCCTGACACGTCTAAGGGTTTTCGGAAGGGTCGCTATGGCGAATGTCCTACACGCGATGGTAGCTATGTCGACTATTGCCGATTGGATCCCACGGTTAATCTAGCCACATCAACTGAGACACAGGGAGTGTTTCAGGATCACGGATGATCGACCATTTGCAAGGATCGCTGCCGACAGGGAGTCGATAATGGTCTTGGGAAAAACCCGCTTCGGCGGGTTTTTTTTTGCCTCTGGAAAATCACAGGGAATTTGTGGCGAATGACATTGTGGTGAGGGGATTTATCCCCGATGGGTTGCGAAGCGACCCCCAAAAGAAGGGCCTGCTGCGCATTCCATCGGGGATAAATCCCCTCGCCACAGGTATAGCGTCAATCAGGAAGCGATGAGTTGGCGCAGGACGTAATGCAGGATCCCTCCTGATTTGAAGTACTCCACCTCATTCAACGTATCGATCCGGCACAGCACTTCAATCTTCTCCTGACGCCCATCCTCCCGCGTAATCACCAATGGCAAATTCATCCGCGGTGTCAGTTCAACCCCGGTCAAACCCTTGATCTCAAACGTCTCCTTGCCCGTCAGATTCAAGCTCTTGCGGTTCTGATCAAGCTTGAACTGCAGCGGCAACACGCCCATACCCACCAGATTGGAACGGTGAATCCGTTCAAAACTCTCGGCAATCACCGCTTTCACGCCCAGCAGATTCGTACCCTTGGCCGCCCAGTCACGACTTGAACCGGTGCCATATTCCTGCCCGGCAATCACCACCAGCGGCGTGCCCGAGGCCTGATATTTCATGGCCGCGTCGTAGATCGCCAGTTTCTCGCCGGTCGGAATGTAGATGGTGTTGCCACCTTCTTCACCGCCAAGCATTTCGTTACGAATACGGATGTTGGCGAAGGTGCCGCGCATCATCACTTCGTGATTGCCGCGCCGTGAGCCGTAGGAATTGAAATCCCGCGGTTCCACGCCTTTTTCACGCAGATACTCGCCGGCGGGGCTGTCAGCCTTGATGTTGCCGGCGGGGGAGATATGGTCGGTGGTCACCGAGTCGCCGAGCATGGCCAGAACGCGAGCGCCTTTGACGTCTTTGATTTCCGGCAACGGCCCGGAAATATCGTCGAAAAACGGCGGATGCTGGATATAAGTCGAATCGTCCTGCCAAACATAGGTGGCGGCTTGCGGCACCTCGATGGCTTGCCATTGCTCATCACCGGCGAACACCTCGGCGTATTCCTTGTGAAACATCGCGGTGTTGACCTGGCTAACCGCGTCGGCAATTTCTTTGCTGCTTGGCCAGATATCGCGCAAGTACACCGGATTGCCTTGCTTGTCCTCGCCCAGCGGTTCGCTGCTGATGTCGCTGCGCACGCTGCCGGCCAAGGCATAGGCGACCACCAGCGGCGGCGAGGCCAGCCAGTTGGTTTTCACCAACGGATGCACACGACCTTCAAAGTTACGGTTGCCGGACAGCACCGAGGCGACGGTGAGATCGGCTTTCTGGATGGCTTTTTCAATCGGCTCGGGCAACGGCCCGGAGTTGCCGATGCAGGTGGTGCAGCCGTAGCCGACCAGCGAAAACCCGAGCTGGTCGAGGTATTGCGTCAACCCGGCAGCCTTGTAGTAGTCGGTAACCACTTTCGAGCCCGGCGCCAGCGAACTCTTCACCCATGGCTTGCGGGTCAGGCCTTTTTCCACGGCTTTTTTCGCCAGCAGACCGGCCGCCATCATCACGCTTGGGTTGGAGGTGTTGGTGCAGGAGGTTATTGCCGCGATCACCACCGCACCGTTTTTCAGACGATAGGTGTGGCCTTCGTATTCATATTCGGTTTCGCCGACCAGATCGGCATTGCCCACCGCCACGCCACCACCGCCCTCACTTTCCAGGCGTCCTTCATCTTTACTGGTGGGTTTGAATTGCAGATCGATGAAGTCGCTGAAGGCTTGCGGCACATTGGGCAGCGACACACGATCCTGCGGACGTTTCGGCCCGGCCAGACTCGCTTCGACGCTGCCCATGTCCAGCGCCAGGCTATCGGTGAACACCGGTTCCTGACCGGGCAAACGCCACAGGCCCTGAGCCTTGGTGTACGCCTCGACCAGTTTCACCGTTTCCGGCGGCCGCCCGGACAAACGCAGATATTCCAGCGTCACGTCGTCGACCGGGAAGAAACCGCACGTCGCACCGTATTCCGGGGCCATGTTGGCGATGGTCGCGCGGTCGGCCAGCGGTAGGTCAGCGAGGCCGTCGCCATAGAATTCGACGAATTTGCCGACAACGCCTTTCTTGCGCAGCATCTGCGTAACCGTCAGCACCAGGTCAGTGGCGGTGATACCTTCTTTTAGTTTGCCGGTCAGTTTGAAACCAATCACTTCCGGAATCAGCATCGACACCGGTTGCCCGAGCATCGCTGCTTCCGCCTCGATCCCGCCGACGCCCCAGCCGAGTACGCCGAGGCCGTTGATCATGGTGGTGTGGGAGTCGGTGCCGACCAAGGTGTCGGGGAAGGCATAGGTGCGGCCGTCTTCATCCTTTGTCCACACGGTGCGGCCGAGGTATTCAAGGTTGACCTGGTGGCAGATGCCGGTGCCCGGCGGGACTACGCTGAAGTTGTCGAAGGCACTCTGGCCCCAGCGCAGAAAGGCGTAACGCTCGCCGTTGCGCTGCATTTCGATATCGACGTTCTGCTCGAACGCGCTGGGCGTGGCGAATTTGTCGACCATCACCGAGTGGTCGATCACCAGATCCACCGGTGACAGCGGGTTGATCCGCTGCGGGTCGCCGCCAGCCTTGGCCATCGCCGCACGCATGGCGGCAAGGTCGACCACGGCGGGAACTCCGGTAAAGTCTTGCATCAATACGCGGGCAGGGCGGTACTGGATTTCCCGATCGGAGCGACGCTCCTTGAGCCACGCGGCAATCGCCTTGAGGTCGGCGCCGGTGACAGTTTTTTCATCTTCCCAGCGCAGCAGGTTTTCCAGCAGGACTTTCAACGACATCGGCAACTTGTCCAGATCGCCCAGGCTTTTGGCGGCATCCGGCAGGCTGAAATAGTGGTAGGTCTTTTGGTCAATCTGCAGTGTTTTGAGGGTCTTCAGACTATCGAGGGACGGCATTACGATCACTCCTTTGAATCCGCACGGCTACGGATTGAGGGGACGGGCAGAGCTATCAACGTAGCCCTGTTTTCATTAGCTGGCTAATAACTGGACTCTATGGGCAAGTCCAAGGTTCCGACATCGGCTATCATGCGCCGGTTTTCGTGACAGGCTTTGCTTCAACGCAAGGCTTGAGCATCGCGCAGGGGCCGAATGATCGCCCGCTGCCCAGGAGTAAGAATGAACACCCTACTCATGCATTGCCGGCCAGGCTTCGAAGGCGAAGTCTGTTCGGAAATTTCCGACCTCGCCGCCCGGCTCAACGTGGCCGGTTACGCCAAGGCCAAAGCGGCCACTGCCTGCGCCGAGTTTGTCTGCACCGAAGAAGACGGCGCCGAGCGCCTGATGCGCGGCCAGCGTTTCGCCGAGCTGATCTTCCCGCGCCAATGGGCGCGCGGCGTATTTATCGATCTGCCGGAAACCGACCGCATCAGCGTGATCCTCGCGCACATGGCCGATTTCCCGGTGTGCGGCAGCCTGTGGCTGGAAGTCGTCGACACTAACGACGGCAAGGAACTGTCGAACTTCTGCAAGAAATTCGAAGGCCCGCTGCGGAAGGCGCTGACCGGCGCCGGCAAACTGGTCGACGACGACAGTAAGCCGCGCCTGCTGCTGACTTTCAAAAGTGGCCGAGAAGTGTTTCTGGGTATGGCGGACGCTGGCAACTCGGCGATGTGGCCAATGGGCATTCCGCGCCTGAAGTTTCCGCGCGAGGCACCAAGCCGTTCGACGTTGAAGCTGGAAGAAGCCTGGCACCACTTTATCCCGCGTGATCAGTGGGAAGATCGTCTGCACAGTGACATGACCGGCGTCGACCTTGGCGCAGCGCCGGGCGGCTGGACCTGGCAACTGGTCAATCGCGGCATGCTGGTGACGGCGATCGACAACGGCCCGATGGCGGAAAGCCTGATGGACACCGGTCTGGTGCAGCATTTGATGGCCGACGGTTTTACCTTCAAGCCCAAGCAACCGGTGGACTGGATGGTCTGCGACATCGTCGAAAAGCCTGCGCGTAACGCAGCGATGCTCGAAGAGTGGATCGGCGAGGGGCATTGCCGCGAGGCGGTGGTCAACCTGAAGTTGCCGATGAAGCAGCGTTATGCCGAAGTGAAGCGCTTGCTTGAGCGCATCGCCGATGGCTTCAAAGCGCGCGGGATCAAGGTCGATATCGGCTGCAAACAGCTGTACCACGACCGTGAAGAAGTGACCTGCCACCTGCGCCGTCACGACATCAAGAAACCAAAATCCCGCTGATTCTCCCTGTAGGAGCTGCCGAAGGCTGCGATCTTTTGATCTTGTTTTTGAAGATTCAGATCAAAAGCTCGCAGCCTTCGGCAGCTCCTACATAGGATGCGGTTTAACGCTATAGATGACCGAACACCCGGCATTGCGCGACAATGCCGGCCAGTTTCAGGAGTAAATCATGAGTGAAATGATCGATACCCCGGTCGACGGCACCCTCGACGCCACCGGCCTTAACTGCCCGGAACCGGTAATGATGTTGCACCAGCACATCCGTGACCTGGTGCCCGGCGGCCTGCTCAAGGTGATTGCCACCGATCCGTCGACCCGTCGCGACATCCCCAAGTTCTGCGTGTTTCTCGACCATGAACTGGTCGGCCAACACGAAGAGGCCGGCACGTATCTGTACTGGATTCGCAAGAAACACGCGTGATTCAGGCTTGCACAAAACGAACTGTGGGAGCGAGCCTGCTCGCGAAAGCGGTATATCAGTCACTATGGATGGCGACTGATACAACGCATTCGCG
>NZ_JASCPK010000205.1:0-7892 GCF_029959385.1 Pseudomonas sp. PS01303 | reverse complement strand
GAGTGAGCGTGCTCGCGATAGCGGTGTGTCAGCAACAAACCTTCTGACTGACCCACCACCATCGCGAGCAGGCTCACTCCTACAAAGAGCAGTCGAGTACCCGCACACTTTGGGTAGTGATTAACCCGGCATCATTGGGCACACTGGCGGTCTGACTTTTTACATCCAACCTGACTGAGAGGACTGATCATGGTTCTGCGCTCGGAAATTCTGGTGAACAAAAACGTGCTTCCAACCAAAGAACAAGCTCTGCCCGGCCGCGAAACCGCGATGACCCTGCCTGAAAAACACTTCGTGTTTGAAGACACCCCGCTGCTCGGCCCGTTTTTTCAGGACGTCGATTTTGCGATCTTCGGTCTCGGTTGCTTCTGGGGCGCCGAGCGCCGCTTCTGGCAGCGCGAAGGCGTGGTCAGCACGGTCGTCGGTTACGCTGGCGGCTTCACGCCAAACCCGACCTACGAAGAAGTCTGCTCAGGCCTGACCGGCCACTCCGAAGTGGTGCTGGTGGTGTTCGACAAGGATAAAGTCAGCTACGAAGAGCTGCTGGCGATGTTCTGGGAACTGCACAACCCGACGCAAGGCATGCGTCAGGGCAACGACATCGGCACGCAGTACCGCTCGGTGATCTACGCGACTTCGCCAGAGCATCTGGACGCGGCGCTGAAGAGCAAAGCGGTGTATCAGGCTGAATTGTCGAAGGCTGGCCTGGGTGAAATCAGCACCGAGATCGAACAGGCGCCGACCGTGTACTTCGCCGAGACGTATCACCAGCAGTATCTGGCGAAGAATCCTGAGGGTTACTGCGGGATTGGCGGCACCGGCGTGTGCATGCCACCGAGTCTGGCGGGTAATTAATCCCGCCGCGGATCGTTCCCACGCTCTGCGTGGGAATGCAGCCCGGGACGCTCCGCGTCCCAACAGCGGACGCAGAGCGTCCGTTTAGGCATTCCCACGCGGAGCGTGGGAACGATCACTGTCGGAGCTGCCGCAGGCTGCGATCTTTTGATCTTGCCGTTGATCAGCTCTCAGCAATCAACCAATCCATCTGCCAGCCACCCTGGGTCTGCCCCAGTTTCTTCGACAACCACGGCAGCAACTCACGCAACTCTTCCTCCAGCCCCCACGGCGGATTGGCAATCGCCATCCCCGAACCGTTCAGACTGTTCGGCGTATCCAGCGGATGCACCAGCAACTCCACGCGCAATAGCTTCGGCGCGCCGCTCCCGGCCAGATCCTGATAGAAGCGCCGCAACGCACGCTGATCCTTCACCGGATACCAGATCGCCGCCACCGTTTGGCGCATGCGGCCAATGGCCTCTTTCAACGACGCCGCGCAGCGCTGCATCTCATCAAGCTGTTCGAACGGCGGATCGATCAGCATCACCGCGCGCTTTTCCTGCACCGGCAACATCGCCCGCGCCACATGCCAACCCTCGCCGAGGTGTACTTTCACCCGACGATCACCGGCCATGTTGTCCTTGAGCAGCACGCCGTCTTCCGGGTGCTTCTCGTTGAGCATCACCCGATCCTGCGGCCGCGTCAGACGCCGCGCCAGCTCCGGCGAACCCGGGTAGTAACGCAACTGGCCATCCGGATTCATCTCGTGCAGCACTTTCATGTAGTCGGCAGTCAGCGCCGGCAGATCCGGCTGATCCCACAAGCGCGCGATGCCTTCCAGGTACTCGCCGGTGCGATTCGCCTGATCGCCCTGCAAGTCATACAGACCGATGCCGGCGTGGCTGTCGAGATAGGCAAACGGCTGCTCCTTGCGCGACATCAGGGCGATGAGGCGGGTCAAGGTCAGGTGTTTGAACACATCGGCGTGATTGCCGGCATGGAAGGCGTGACGATAATTCATGGCTGCTCCTGCGAAGGGCGCAAAGTTTACCTTTTACCGCGCGGCAAGTCAGGGGTTGGCGGCTGAGCGGACAAATGCGCGCCCTCACCCTAGCCCTCTCCCAGAGGTAGAGGGGACTGATTAAGGTGATCTTGCGGCTTATGTCGACCTGAAAGATCAGCGCGAACTCAGGCTTGGCCAAGCCAGGTTCATCACTGAAGTCGCAAATCGGCGTACCTCACCCGGCCGACTCGGTCAGTCCCCTGTAAGAACAACTCGTATCGAGGCTTGACCAAGCCAAATTCGCCGCTGAAGGCGCAAGTCGGCGTACATCACCCAGCCGACTCGGTCAGTCCCCTCTCCCTCTGGGAGAGGGCTAGGGTGAGGGGCTTTGATTTTAAGACCCCGCACTCAACCGCTTGCCGATGACATCCAGCACATCACAGCCATCACGTAGCGGAATCGCACACAGCATGGCGAAATCGCTGAGGATGACGGAGTCGCATTCGACCGAGCCGCGCATGCACATGTTTTCCAGCACTTGGGCGACGGCGCGGAGGCGGTAGTTGGCGGCGTCCATGAGGATGTCGAGCGGCGCATGAGTGTCGATGAACAGCGTGGGCATATCGCTGCAGTTGCTGGTCAGGGCCATGAAGCGGTTGTCGGGATGGGGAGTGATTTTTTTGTAGGGTGGATCATTTTTCGGTGTTGTCATTTTTAAGCTCCAGGAAGGGAAGTAACTACCATCTAGCCTTCCTACAGGCTTGGGTGGCAGCTATACGCGGGGTAGGAAATCGAGCCTAGAGCAACCCTCGACCACACCGAAATGTGCCCGCGCATAGCCACCGCAAATCAAGTGCCTACAAGTTGCTCTAGTTTCGAAGGGTTCCTACACCCTGCCACCACTCTGGCGGTGACAACGAAAAGACTATCCCTGCAACCCACCGCCCACCAGTTCATGGAAACCGCCGCAACTCGAAGGAAAAGTCCGACACCTTCGCCCGGAAATCTTACTTATCTTCGTCCCGCAAATAGGCCAACAACGCTAACTGCGACGAATCTTCCGACACCGAAACCTGAAAAAACTGCCTGACCTTGCAACGCAAAACCGGCTCGGGAAACGCTTCGAAAATTGGCGGATGTTCCTCGCTCAGCCACTGCAGAGTATTGCTGACCCGGACTTCGTCACCCGTCGAAACCAACACCGAATCCGGCACCTTCCACCAAGGAAAAACCCGTCCAGAAACCTGCGCCACGCCACCGATATCAATTGCCTGACCATTGATCAAACCGCGCGAGATAACCGGCAACAGCTGCACCGAATCTACTGCATCAGACTGCAGAATCGGCAACAGAAAACGTCCATCCCAGAATCGAAAAAACACCGTTTTCCCGTCCGGCATCAGTACCTGAGTCAAGCTGCGAAAATGCTCGACCACCACTTCAGGACTCGCCGAAGACACTGCCAACCAGCCCCAATCGCGGGACTCGGTAGTCGCCACCCAATCGAGAAACTCACTGTCCACAGCGACAATTCCCACGAAGGGCATCACCGTATCCCACTCAGCGTAAATAGTGTCCGCCCAAATCGGACTTGGCGCTTGTGCGGTAGTTGACCCGCTCCAGACCTTGAACGGCTCGCCATCGCTGGTGCTGCTGAGAACTGCAAACAGTTGTTCATCGGCCATTAGCGGCTGACGCTGTAACCAATGGTGGGGAATCAGTTTATTCATTCAAGGGCCTATGCAGCTCTCGACAATATCGAGAATGCCGTTATCTACAAAAACAAATGGCTGAGTTACAAACTAGCGTAAAGAGACAACCTGAATGGCAAAAACAGATTTATCATCGAAAAATGGTTAACTCAGCCAACCATTAACCTTTCCCAACACCGCACCGATTATTGCAATGGTGCTTAACACCAACATCATCCAATTGGAAAATAAAATTATCCGCCGCAAGCCTACTGGCAAGGCTTCGTAATCCTTGGCGTCCAGCTCACCATTTCGTATGGATTTACGCGAGAAGATCATGAGCGTGCCCACACTACTAATAAATAGAAATCGGCCAATCGGCTCCCACCCCAAGGTGCGTTTTCTAGAAATAACAGCCGGCGAATTGCTCAAATACTCAAAGATATCCCGCGCAAAAAAATAAGCGACAAACAGCAAAATCAAGGACGACAGAAAAATAAGTGCAATCAATACCAAACCACTCAACAGGAAGAGTATTTCACTATCAGATCTCATTTCTGGATTTCATAGACAACATCTGCCCCTTGCTCGCCCCACTCCCCGAATGGATAGCACCCGAATATGGCACCAACCTCTCCACCCATAAGTTATGGGGAAGATTACTTTAACCACCCACTGAACTTTCCAACTATGAAAAGAATAATCATCAGCACACCCATTACAAACCCAAAAAGGTGCATACCCTGAGAATAGACTCTGAGCGCTGATGGAATATTCTCGTAATCTTGCGGGTCCAGCTCCCCGTTCCTGATAGACACCTTGTGTCTAAAAAGCATCCAGCTAAGATTCATCGTTAAAAACATCTTGCCACCCAAACCCATCTTCATAAAAGGATGACGAATCTTTACACCATAAGAATTACTCAACAACCCAACAAGTATATCCAGCTTAAAGTGCGAAAAATACAATTGAGCAAACAGTAAGACCAACCCAAGCAATAGATCAAAAATCACAAATACAAAATAAACATCCTTCGCGCTCATCTTCCCTCAACCCATTCATACACCACTTCTCCTGCGCCCTCTCCCAAGGCCTCCCCCAGCAATCCGCCACCCAACGTTCCTACGCCTGAAAGTACGAGCGCGCAGGCAATGGCTCCGTACCCTGTCACACTGATTGCAGCGCAAATTGGAGTAGCTATCGCCGGACCGTAAGTACCACCCACCACAACCCCGATAAACTTTCCACTTTCAGTCATCCTAACTTTCTTACACGCCTCTTCACGTCCAGTTCGACATACTTCACTTACTTTCAGCGTCGAAGCTGCGCCCCCTAGACCGACCCCAATCCAACCACCCAATTTCATCACTTTGGCTGCCTTACTTACCCCCTCAATATGCGTCGCATACCCCGGAATTCCGGCTGAAGTACCCACCTTGCTCCAGTGATGGACAAGGCTGCGACTGGAAATGCCCAGCGCTTTCCTAAGGTTCGGGTGATCGGGCAAACCGACCATTTTTCGCATTAAGGGACTGAGGCTGTTATCCAGTTGCGTCATCAACTGTTTTCGCTTTTCAAAGAAATCTGCACCTTTAAGCTTTCCGTGCTTATCGAAGGTTTCCTTATGCAGAGACTCCAACTCACTCAACGTGCCGGCGAGATTTTTTAAGTGATTACTGAACATCGCTGCCCCAATCCCGACACTCGTCGAACCCTGCGACAAAAACGATTCAATCTCCCCATGATGCCGCGCCATGAACTCCGCCTCCGCATCATTCATCGGCGCCAACACGGCATCAACTTTCTCCGCCGCCTCCATCAATAACGCCTCTTCCCGAGTGCATTGCGTATTACGCGGATCGCTCAGAACGATCAGTTGCCCAGGTTTGGCGTATTGGCTGAGCTGCGGATTCAGACTGCGGAATTTCTCCAGCACGGCCGGATCCGGCTGCGGGAACAGTGTGGATTCCAGTGCAGACCGAGACATTCCCTGCTCAACAATATGAAAGCCCGGCTCAACGCTGGAAGGCGCCGGCCGGGCTGAGGACTTTGGGGATTGGGTCAACCCGCTCGGTGTCGGGCAGATGCCATCCTTACACCGCTCGCACTCTTCGCAGAACGGCGCATCACCTTTCAGGCTCATGATTTGCGCCGCCGTGAGCATCGCCGCCGACGCTGCGGCCAGTTTCTCCGGCAGTCCCGGCACGACCGGTGCTGCACTCAGCGCCGCCATCGGCGCGCCACCCACGACAATCGGCACGCTGCTGAAAATCCCGCCGGGGCCGATGTTGATCCACTGCCCGCCGGCCTGAATCGTTGCGCTCGCACCGCCGTCGATAACCACTTGCTGGCCAGCGCTGATGTGGATTTGCGCACTGGCGTTAAGCGCCTGACTGCTCACGCGAACATGCTGATCACCGGTCACGGTCAGGTGATCATCCTGCTTCACCTCGGTCTGGCGCTGACCGTGGGTGATGCGCTGCTCATCGGCTTTCAACTCATGGCGAGCAAGGCCGGTGACGACGATGTTGCGCTGGTTATCCACTTGCACTTGTTGATCGTGCAGCACGTGCTGCGTCCAGTTGCGCTGGGCCCGCAGATAGATTTCCTCGGCACCTTTGCGATCCTCGATGCGCAGTTCGTTGTAGCCGCCACCGCCGGGACTGCTCTGGCTGCGGAAGATGCTGCGGGTTTTGTCGGCGGGCAGATCCAGCGGCACTGGCGTCGCAGCATTTGGCAGGCAGCCCATGACCAGCGGTTTGTCGGCATCGGCGTCGATGAACCCGACCAGCACTTCCATGCCGACTCGCGGAATCAGCACGCTGCCATAAGCGTCGTGGGCCCAGCCGCTGGCGACACGCAGCCAGCAACTGGAATGCTCGTTCAACTCACCATCACGATCCCAGGCCAGTTGCACCTTGACCCGACCGTACTCGTCGCAATGGATTTCCATGTCTTTCGGGCCCGTGACGACGGCCGGTTGATAACCGAGCATGCGCGGTTTTTCCGGGCCCAGCGCCGGACGAAAGAACACGTCCCACGGCGTGGCGAGAAAGGTATTACGGTAACCCTGGAAACCTTCCCCATCGCTGGTCGCCGTTTCTTCCAGCACTTGCGGCTGTCGGCCATGGTGCTCGACGGCAGTCAGCAACCACAGGTCATTCCAGTCTTGGCGCGGATGGTCGGCCAGTTGCAGGAAATGTCCGCAAACCAAGGAGGATTCGTCGCTAAGGCCCTCAGCCTGACGGTAATCGGCGACATGCCGTTCAAGTGCGCGCTGGGCGAGGTGCTTGCCGGTTTCACGATCTTTGAATTGGCCGGGAAAGTGATAATCCTCCAGCACCGGGCGCTGCTCACTGTCGATACGACTTTCCAGTTGCAGACGCGGTTTTACGAAGTTGTAGTCGCGCCGGGTGACCACGCTGGTACGGGTTTCCACACGAACGTTGAAGCGCTTGATCGCCGGCGCCGCACCGAGCATGCCGCTGCCCGGCAGATACAAGGTCGGCTCGGCGAGCTTGGGGAAAACGGTCTGATCGTCACCGAACACCAGCAAGTGCCCTTCGAGGCTGTGCTGAAAGTGATAATGGATGCCGACTTCCGCGCACAGACGCTGGATAAACGCCAGATCACTCTCCCCGTACTGCACGCAATATTCACGCACCGGGTAATCGCTGCCGAGGCGGAATTCGAAGGCATCGCGCAGTATCGAGTGATCCTTGAGGATTTGCTCAACGATTTGCGGAACGCTGAGATGCTGAAAAATACGCTGATTGATGCGGTGCCCGAGGTAGGTCAGTCGCGGGACAAGGCTGAGGTGATAGCGCGTCAGACGTTTCCCGGAATCGCCCTGCCCGACCTGATAAATCTGACCGTGAACGCCGGAACCGTCAGCGTCAAAGCTCAGAAACGCCTGACAGTGCAGCAGGCTTTCGAGATCCAGATCGGGTCGTTCACTGACCAGTTCCAGCTCGAAACGAAAGGGTTGGCTGATGGCTTCCTTGCCCGTGAACTCAAGGACTTTGAGGTCAATTTGGGCGCCTTCGAGGGTCAACGTGAAACGCGGTTGATTGGCAGGCGCGAACATCCGATGTGTCTCTGCAGAGTGAGGGCGGGCGATTCTGCATGAGGGGCAAGGGGTGTTGAGTGGGGGACGGAAAAATCAGATTTGCCCTACTTCTGTTGTCGAAAAAACCTCAGAAAATTGGCGCAAACGACTACAGACAAATCCCTCAACCCCACAGCAGATCCCTGTAGGAGTGAGCCTGCTCGCGATGGCGTTGTGTCATATGACATCAATGTTGAATGTCAGACCGCTATCGCGAGCAGGCTCACACCTACCGGGACTGCGGTGAATGAGG
>NZ_JASCPK010000204.1:0-7923 GCF_029959385.1 Pseudomonas sp. PS01303 | reverse complement strand
GCCGAAGGCTGCGATCTTTTGATCTTGGCCTTTAAAAAAGATCAAAAGATCGCAGCCTTCGGCAGCTCCTACATTTCAGCAATTGAGCCGTCCAGGAATCGATATCCGGTGCAGTAGCGCTGCCCCTGCCTGAGTGGGGCTTCGCGGTCGATGACCTGCCCAAGGTCGCGATCAGTCTTTGTCCTCCCAAGAGGATTGCCGGTGGCCAAAAAAGCCGCATCCTTCGCCGCCCTTGGTGGCCTGGTATTTTCCACCGACGCAGGTCGTCATTGCCCGGAATGCAGTAAGCCGGTGGACGCCTGTATCTGCAAACAAACCGTGATCCCGGCAGGGGACGGCATTGCCCGCGTGCGTCGCGAGAGCAAGGGCCGCGGCGGCAAGACGGTGACCACCATCACCGGCGTGCCACTGGCCGAAGACGCGCTCAAAGAGTTGGCGACAACGTTGAAGAAACGTTGCGGCACTGGCGGGGCGCTGAAAGACGGGATCATCGAAATCCAGGGCGATCATGTCGAGCTACTCTTGGCTGAGCTGATCAAGCACGGTTTCAAAGCGAAGAAGTCCGGCGGCTAGCAGCCTCTGTGAAATCCATCTGCGGCTTGATCCGGCGCTGAAATACTTCAGATCCGGCGTCGTCTCCATGGTTTTCACAGAGCCTGTTCATGACCGGTTTCTAAACTCCACGCGGTCAGCGCGGTCTACCGCCGCGCTGACGAATCGTCATTTTCATTCTTTAGACTGCGCCAGCCTGCGTTCAGGCGACGCACTATGACTTCTTTATAGGGGACTTCGATGTCCGTACGACGCACACGTAAAGACGATGGCAGCCAATGGACAGTTGCGGACAGCCGCAGTGTTTACGGGATTCGCCATTGGGGGGCCGGGTATTTCGCGATCAATGAAGCCGGTCGCGTCGAAGTTCGTCCGAACGGCCCGAGCAGCTCGCCTATCGACCTGTTCGAGCAAGTCGACCAACTGCGCAAAAGCGGTTTGTCCTTGCCGTTGCTGGTTCGTTTCCCCGACATCCTGCAAGACCGTGTCCGCCAGTTGACCGGCGCCTTCGATGCGAACATCGAGCGTCTGGAATACCAGAGCAAGTACACCGCGCTGTACCCGATCAAGGTTAACCAGCAAGAAGCGGTGATCGAGAACATCATCGCCACCAAGGACGTCTCCATCGGTCTGGAAGCCGGCTCCAAGCCTGAGCTGCTGGCCGTGCTGGCGCTGGCGCCGAAGGGCGGCACCATCGTCTGCAACGGTTACAAGGATCGCGAGTTCATTCGTCTGGCGCTGATGGGTCAGAAGCTTGGCCACAACGTGTTCATCGTCATCGAGAAAGAATCCGAAGTCGCTCTGGTGATCGAAGAAGCCGCCTCGCTGAAGGTCAAGCCACAGGTCGGCCTGCGCGTGCGTCTGTCGTCGCTGGCCTCGTCGAAGTGGGCGGACACCGGTGGCGAGAAATCCAAATTCGGTCTGTCGGCGGCGCAACTGCTGTCGGTGGTCGAGCGCTTCCGCGCGGCCGGTCTGGATCAGGGCATTCGCCTGCTGCACTTCCACATGGGTTCGCAGATTGCCAACCTCGCTGACTATCAGCACGGTTTCAAAGAAGCGATTCGTTACTACGGCGAGCTGCGCAACCTCGGTCTGCCGGTCGATCACATCGACGTCGGTGGCGGTCTGGGTGTCGACTACGACGGCACGCACTCGCGCAACGCCAGCTCGATCAACTACGACATGGACGATTACGCCGGTGTTGTGGTCGGCATGCTCAAGGAATTCTGCGATGCGCAGGCCCTGCCGCATCCGCACATCTTCTCCGAGAGCGGCCGCTCGCTGACCGCGCACCACGCGATGCTGGTGGTGCAGGTGACTGACGTCGAGAAGCACAACGACGAAATCCCGCAGATCGAAAACAAGGAAGCGCTGCCGGAAACCGTGCAGTGGCTGGTTGACCTGCTCGGCCCGACCGACATTGAAATGGTCACCGAAACCTACTGGCGCGCGACTCACTACATGAGCGACGTGGCCGCGCAGTACGCCGACGGCAAGCTGACCCTGGCTGAAAAAGCCCTGGCCGAGCAGTGCTACTTCGCGGTGTGCCGCCGCCTGCACAACTCGCTGAAAGCGCGTCAGCGTTCGCACCGTCAGGTGCTCGACGAGCTCAACGACAAACTGGCCGACAAGTACATCTGCAACTTCTCGGTGTTCCAGAGCCTGCCGGACACCTGGGCGATCGATCAGGTACTGCCGATCATCCCGCTGCACCGTCTCGACGAAGAGCCGCTGCGCCGTGCCGTGCTGCAGGATCTGACCTGCGACTCCGACGGCAAGATCAATCAGTACGTCGACGAGCAGAGCATCGAAACCAGCCTGCCGGTACACGGTTTGAATGAAGGCGAAGACTACCTGCTGGGCGTGTTCCTCGTGGGCGCCTATCAGGAAATCCTCGGCGACATGCACAACCTGTTCGGTGACACCGACTCGGTGAACATCTACCAGAACGCCGATGGCAGCGTGTACCACGCCGGCATCGAGACCCACGACACCATCGAAGACATGCTGCGTTACGTGCACTTGTCGCCGGAAGAACTGATGACCCACTACCGCGACAAGTGCGCCAGTGCCCGCATCAGTGCCAGCGAGCGCACGCAATTCCTCGATGCCTTGCGTCTGGGTCTGACCCGCTCCTCCTACCTGTCTTCCTGACGGCAGGTTGTCCTTAAACCGGGTTGTCTGAAATTTTCCCCACTGGCTGTGGAAAATTCGGATAACCCGGTGGGACATATCCCAACTTCCCCGCGAAATCCTTGGCCATCCCGGCCAGCAAAGTCATCCGGTCTGCTTTTCGCGTAGGTCATTTCCTAAGTTGTACTTCGGCACTCTACTCAGCCATGGGTCTCGGCGAGAATCCCCGGCCGCCCCTCCTGTAGAGATCCGCCTATGTTTGATCCAGTCAACGAGCCGACCTTTCGTCTCGATGTAGCGGGTCTGTCCGACGCCTTTGAAGTGCTGGCGTTTACCGGTAACGAAGCCCTCAGCGAACCCTTTGCGTTTGAGATCGATGTGTTGATCGACGATGTGCAACTGGATCTCGCCGGTCTGCTGCACCGCTCGGTGTTCCTGCATTTCGATGCGCTGCGCAACGGTGTGCACGGGCAATTGCACAGCCTGGTTCAGCACGAGCATGGCCCGGGCGTCCGCCTGTGTCGCGCGCGGCTGGGGCCAAAATTGAACTGCCTGGCGTTGCGTTTCAGTCAGCGGGTGTTCAGTGGTTGCTCGGTGCCGCAAATTCTCGCGCAAGTGCTCAAGGAACACGGGATCAGCGCCGGGCAGTGCCGCTTTGAGCTGGGCGCTGACTATCCGCCGTTGGCGTTCTGCACCCAATACCGCGAGTCCGACCTGCAACTGCTGCAGCGGTTGTGTGCGCAGGCCGGCATCCACTATCACTTCGAGCATCGGCGTGACGGCCATTGTCTGGTGTTCGGTGACGATGTCGCGCAATTGCCTCGGGCCGGTGCCGCGCAATTTGCTGACGTGATAGAAGACGGAGCGCCGGCGGTGCGTCGCTGGCAATTGCACAACGCATGGTCGCCGAGCGAGGGCGGTACGCAAGCGGCGCAGAGGGCCGAGGGCGAAACTGATCTGGCCTGCTTGCGCAGCGGTCGCTGGCTGCCGCTGGCGGGGCATCCATTTGCCGAGTGCAATCGTGAATGGCTGCTGTCGCGCGTTGAACATCACGCCGATATGTCCCTCGAACAGCCTTACGCCAACCGGATTTTCGCGGTCTTGCAGGATGCCGCGCCGGTACCGGAAACCGTGCCCGCGCGCCCGCGCATGCACAGTTTGCAACGCGCCTGGGTGGTGGCGGTCGATGAGCCGCGTCCGGATCGCTCGCGGCCGGTGGCGGTGCAGTTCGACTGGCTGTATCAGGGCGAAGGCGCTGCGGCCAGTCATTGCTGGCTGCCGCTGGCGCCGGCGTTGGCCGACCAGGCGTTGCCATTGCTGCGCGAAGGGGTCGAGGTGGTGGTGAGTTTTCTTGAAGGCGATCCGGATCAACCGGTGATCAGCGGGGTTTTACAGGCGCCGCTGGCCGATGAAGAGCCTGAAGAAGAAAACTCGTTGCCGGAGCAGTTGATCACCGAAGGCCTACCGCAATGGCTGAAGTCGGCGCAACCGTTGCTGCTGCTGTGCCTGATCCCCGGCGGCGGCAGTTACAACCATTGTCGCGAATCAATCTGCAGCTGCCGGTTGGTCAGTGAACTCGACCAGAGCGGTCGCGGATGAGCGACGTCATGCTCGAACCGCTGGCGCAATGGCTGCTACTCGATGTCCAGGAAGCACCGCAGGCGCTGAAGATGCTGCGTGAAGAATTCGCCGGATTGCGGCACTTCTGGCTGTTCGATGCCACGGAGTTTCAACCGCTGCGCGAGCACGGGCCGTTGTTGATCGAGTTGCACGACAGCGAGGCGCTGCTGGAATGCTGTCAGCGCGACCCGCAGACCTGGCGCGGCTTGTTGCTGGATAGCGAAGTGTCGAGCGCGGAATTGCTCCTGCATTTGCGGCGCATGCTCACCGTGTCGTTCGGCCTGCATCACCGCGCACTGCTGAGTTTCTACAACCGCCAGACTGCGAGCTATTTCTTCGACGCTTGCGATGCCCGCGAATTGAGCCGTTGGCTCGGGCCGATTCAGCAGTTGCGCTGGTACGGTGGCACCTGGGCCGACCGGGCGATTGGCAGTCACGGCTGGCAGCAATTGCGCAATCCAGGTTTGGCGGTGGCGCCGCTCGGGGTTGAAGAAAATCTGACTGCGCAGCAACGCGAGCGCCTGCAAACCTGTCTGCTGGAGCAGCACATCTGGCGCTGGTGCCAATCGCTTGGAACCGACTACGCGACTATGGCCTCCCATGTTCAACAAGGTCTGGCGCTGGGCTTCAGCGACCGCGGCGTGCTTGACGGCTGGTTGTGGCTACGCTTGCTGCATCCGCGCGCTGTGTTGGTGCCGCCACCGGCGGGATTGACCCAGCAGGAAGGGCTCGACCATGTGCGTCGTCAGTGGCAGAACGATCAACCCTGAAATAGAGGCTCGGCATTCATGGCAGTCACTTTGCGGCAACGGTTTGGCGCGCTGATCGGCGGGATTTTACTGTTGGTGCTGGGCGGTTGCTCGCCGGTGAAAGTGCTCAATGCCCTGACGCCCGAACATACCTTCGATAAAACCGCTGGCATTGTCTACGGCGATGATCCACGGCAGAAGCTCGACGTCTATGTGCCGCGTCATCCGCTCAAGGACGCGCCGGTGGTGGTGTTTTTCTACGGCGGCAGCTGGAACAGCGGCGACCGTGGTGACTACACCTTTGTCGGCGAAGCGCTGGCGTCGCGGGGGATTGTTGCGGTGGTGGCGGATTATCGGCTGTATCCGCAGGTGCGTTATCCACTGTTTCTTGAAGACGGCGCGCGGGCGGTGGCGTGGGCCAAGGCACACATCAGTGAGTATTCCGGCAATCCGCAGCGCCTGTATTTGCTGGGGCACAGCTCCGGCGCCTACAACGCGGCGATGCTGGCGCTGGATGGCGATTTGCTGGGGAAGGTCGGCATGTCGCCGAAAGATCTCAGCGGCTGGATCGGTCTGGCCGGGCCGTATGATTTTCTGCCGATCGAGAATCCTGATGTGCGCCCGGTGTTCTTCTGGCCGAATTCGCCGCCGCAATCGCAGCCGATCAACCATGTCAGTCGCGGCGCGCCACCGGCGTTGCTGATTGCCGCGAGCAAGGACAATCTGGTCAACCCGACGCGCAACACCGGCGGCCTCGCTCGCAAACTGCGCGAAGCCGGGGTGCCGGTGCAAGATTTGTATTACTCGCGGCCCAGCCACATCACATTGGTGGCGACACTGTCACGACCATTGCGGCGATTGGCGCCGGTGCTCGATCAGGTGGTCGGTTTTATCGAGCACACGCCCACTCAGTGAGTGCCACCGTTGAACCAGCCGTCATTGCGCTTGAGCCACAGCGCTTGCGCGCCGAGCGTCAGGCTGCGCAAGACCATGAACAGCAGAAACGTTATCCACAAGCCGTGATTGCCCAGACCTTGCAGCGCCCAGGCGAAGGGCAGCAGCAGAACCACGGTCATCAACATGCCATTGCGCATTTCCCGCGCGCGGGTGGCGCCGATGAACAGGCCATCGAGCAAGTAGCTCCACACCGCAATCAACGGCAGCACGGCGAGGTAGGGCAGGTAGATGAATGCGGTGTCGCGCACGCTCTGGATGTTGGTCTGCATCTCGATAAACAGATGCCCGCCGAGCAGAAACAGCACGGCAAAACCGACGCTGGCGATCAATGACCATCCGCCAGCCACCACCAGCGATCGACGCAACGCAAGGCGATCACGCGCGCCGATGGCGTGGCCGAAGAGGGCTTCGACGGCGTGGGCCAGACCGTCGAGGGCGTGGGCGGTCAGCAGCAAGCCATTGAGCAGCAACGCGTTGGCGGCGACGGTGGCATCACCCAGCCGCGCGCCTTGCACGGTGATCAGGAAAAACACCGATTGCAGGGCGAGGCTGCGGATGAAGATGTCGCGATTGACCGCCAGCAACGGCCGCCAGCTCTGCCACAGCTTCAACGCCGCCCAGGCAATGTGCCCCGGATACGCACGCAGGGCTTTGCGGGTCATGTAGAGGCCGAGCAGGGCGCCGCTCCATTCGGCGATCACCGAAGCGCGGGCCGAACCGACCACGCCCCAGTCCAGACCGATGACGAACCACAGATTGAGGGCGATGTTGATCAGGTTGGTGCTGAGCAGAATCGCCAGCGGCGCCCGCGCGTTCTGCGTGCCGAGGAACCAGCCGACCAGCGCGTAGCTGGCCAGCGCCGCCGGCAGGCCGAACAGCCGCGTATGGAAAAACTCCCGGGTGAGCTGATCCAGCTCCGCCGACGGCTGCATTAAATGCAGAGCCACGCCGCTCAACGGCACGCCGAGGGTGCCGAGCACCAGCGCCAGACCCATCGCCAGCAGCAGTCCTTGCAAGAGAATCTGCCGCAACGCCGCACCATCGCTGCGCCCGGCGGCTTGCGCGGCAAAACCGGTGGTGCCCATGCGCAGAAAACCCATGGCCCAGGCGAGAAAGGTGTACAGACTGGCGCCGACCGCCACAGCGCCCAATTGATGGGCGTGGGGCAAATGGCCGATGACAGTGCTGTCGACCAGCGCCACCAGCGGCACGGAAATATTCGAAAGGATCATCGGCGCAGCCAGCGCCCAGACCTTGCGGTGAGTCGGGCGGTCGCGCCAGTCGGTGGTCAGGTTGGACATGCGGGCTCCTTGGGGGAGCGGCATTGTAGCGATTAACGCTATCCCCCTGTAGGAGTGAGCCTGCTCGCGATAGCGGTGTGTCAGCTAGAGATGTTTCAACTGAACCACCGCTATCGCGAGCAGGCTCACTCCTACAGGAGGGCGGTGGTGTCAGTGAATAATCCAGCTCAGCAACCACAACCCCAACAACAACCAGATAATCCCGGCAATGATCGACGCATTCATAAACGCCCGAATCGCCGACCACAACAGCATCAACCCGACAATCAGCGCGATGATGCTGATGATCGACGTGTCCATCCCCAGCGTCTTCGCCAGCCCGTCGACAAAGTTGCCGCCGGCATTGCTCAGAATATTGAACAGCCCGCTGAGGCCATCGACGATAAAGCGGATGACCGACCCAAGCGCCTGGCCGAGCCATTCGAAAAAGCTTTCTACCTGCATGTGTGCATCCTGATGAAAGAGCTGAGCCTTGGGCCACAACGCAGGTGGCCGAGTTCCCTGCCACGAGTATGGCCCAATGCAACGCCGAACGGAAAACCTGTAGGAGCTGCCGCAGGCTGCGATCTTTTGATGTTGTTTTTCAAGATCAATGTCAAAAGATCGCAGCC
>NZ_JASCPK010000203.1:0-8008 GCF_029959385.1 Pseudomonas sp. PS01303 | reverse complement strand
ATGGCGGCATGTCATACGACACCAATGCTGACTGACACACCGCCATCGCGAGCAGGCTCACTCCTACAGAAAGCTTTTTCAACCATGCTGTCGATTCATGTCCGGCCCGTTCGATTAAGCAGTGAACCCCACACTTTTCGGAGTAACCGCCATGCGATTCATGATCCTCGTAAAAGCCAGCGCCGATTCGGAAGCCGGCGTCATGCCCAGTGAAGAACTGCTCACCGCGATGGGCAATTTCAACGAGGAACTGGCCAAAGCCGGCATCCTTGTAGAAGCGGACGGTTTACACCCGAGTAGCAAAGGCGCCCGTGTGCGCTTCTCCGGCGACAAACGTACGGTGACTGATGGCCCTTTCATCGAAACCAAGGAATTGGTCGCCGGGTATTGGATCTGGGACGTTAAATCCAAGGAAGAAGCCATTGAGTGGGTCAAGCGCTGCCCGAATCCTATGCCGGGCACCGATTCCGACATCGAGATTCGCCAGATATTTTCCGCTGAAGACTTTGGCGCAGAGTTCACTCCTGAGGCTCGCGCCCAAGAAGAGCGCATCCGCGACCAAGCAAAGAAAAACAGCTAAACCTCGGATGTCCCCTGTAGGAGCTGCCGAAGGCTGCGATCTTTTGATTTTGTTTTTTACGGGCAAGATCAAAAGATCGCAGCCTTCGGCAGCTTCTACAGGTGAGTTAACTTTTTAGTACACAACCGAATAGTGAACAAGTACACAAAACCAAAGAATTAATACATTCGACTGGCAGACTTTGGATAAGCTGCTAGCGTAAACAAGACGTGTCCTAGAGGCTTGAAAAGAAAGGGATTACGCCGTACGGCCGACAAGTGCCGAGTTGTCCATTGAGCCACCAGGGAATCGGGGATGAAGTTCAATCGAGTGGGGAAGACTCTTTTTCTGGCAAGTTCGCTGGCGGCTATGCCGTTCGCGCAAGCAGACAACGCCGAAGACTCCAATAAAAGTAACAACCCGCTGAACGTGGCGCCGGGCGCCAACCTGCAGGACTACTACACCCCCAAACTCTACGACAGCAACGCTCATACCAATGACGTCCTGCTGCGCGGCACGTTGCCGATCGCCCCGAACGACTTTATCGGTGTGCCACAACTGGTACGCGCGACGCTGCCCATCAGCACCCGCCCCGATCCGCATAACGGTTACAGCACCGGCATGGGCGATCTAAACCTGTTCGACATTTTTATTCTGAAAACCGAAGGCGTGCAGTTGGGCATTGGCCCGCTGATCACCGCGCCGACCGCCGAACAGGACGAGCTCGGCACCGGCAAATGGCAAGGGGGCCTCGCGGCTGTCGCGATCGACGCCTCCCCGCGCGGATTGCTCGGCGCACTGGTGCAGTATCAAAGTTCTTTCGCTGGCGACAGCGACCGCGCCCACGTTGAAAGCGCGACCATGCAGCCGTTCATCATCCATAACCTGGAAAAAGGCTGGTACCTGCGCTCCACCGGCACCTGGACGTTCGACCTGAAAAACGACACCCACTACATCCCGCTCGGCCTGGGTGTGGGCAAAGCCTGGAAGTCCGGCAGCAACATCGTCAACGCCTTCATCGAACCGCAGTGGACCGTCGACCGCAAAGGCGACGGCCTGCCGCAATTCGTTGTGTATACCGGCATTAACTTGACCTTCGGCAAGTAAGGAAGACGCTATGCAGGTTACCCTCAAGGCCGCCGGCTACAGCTTGATGACGATGTTTGTCAGCTGCGGCGTCGGTGCCCAGGAATTCATCGCCAGCCCGCAAACTGATCGGAGCGCTATCTATGCAGCGACCGAGCGCCCGGCGGCGCCACTATTCGAATATTTATACAGCCAGAACTTTAAGCGGAGTCGTTGATGGTCAAGCCTTACGTTGTGCGCCCGTTACTGGCGCTGTGCATGATCGGCAGTCCGCTGCTGTACGCCGCCGAGGGCGGTGTTGGCCGGCCAATTACCGGTCAACAGGTGTTTTCCAACGCCGGTATCGTGCCGCCTGAGCCGGGCTGGGTCATGTCGTTGACCAGCATTTGGTACGACGGCTCGCTAAAAGGCAGCAACGGGGCGCCGATTTCCGGCGCGGTCAGTGGCGGGATCGACATGAAAGTGTCGTACACCATGGCCAACTTCACCCACGTCTGGGACACCGGCAAAGGTCGCTGGAACTACGCCTCGGCCGTTGGCATTCCGGTGCAGTACACCGACATCAAAGCCAGCATCACCGGCCCGCGCGGGCGCACACTGGGTGACAGCGACTCCGGCACCCAATTCGCCGACGCCCTGATCACGCCGATCGCCGCCGGTTACCACTTCGACGAGTTGAACCACATCTCGCTGTCCCTGCCGATCTACGTGCCGACCGGTGCCTATAACGACGATCGACTGGCCAACCCGGGGCAGAACAATTACACGTTCATGCCGACCGTGGCGTTCACCCACCTCGACGGCAAGGGTGGCGAGCTGACGCTGTCCAGCGGTCTGGAGTTCTACACCGAGAACGACGCCACCGATTATCGCAACGGCAACATCTTCACCCTCGACGCCCTGTGGACCCACGGTTTCGGCAATGGCTGGAGCGCCGGCGTTGCGGCGGGTTATATCCAGCAACTGACCGACGACAAAGGCCAGACCGCCGATACCTTCAACGGCTATCGCGGTCGTTCCGTTGGCGCCGGACCGGTGGTGGGCTGGTCGGGGAAATTTGCCGATGCCCAAGCCAATATCAGCGCCCGTTGGGTACCGGAGTTCGACACCAAAAATCGTCCTGAAGGCAACGGCTTCAGCGTCAACATGACCCTGGCATTTTTCTAGACCCGGACACAAAGGACTGCCCCATGACTGCACTTACCGACCTCAATGCCCTGCAAGCCAGCATCGCCGAATCGGTGCTCGGTCAGGATCAAGTGATTCGGCAGATCCTGCTGGGCCTGTTGGCCAACGGCCATTTACTGTTGGAAAGTCTGCCGGGGCTGGCCAAGACGCGTACGGTCAAGGCGCTGGCCAAACACCTCGACGCGAAAATGAGCCGCATCCAGTTCACCCCGGATTTGCTGCCGTCGGACATCACCGGTGCCGAAGTGCTGCATCAGGTTGAAGGCAAAAACGAGATCCGCTTCCAGCCCGGCCCGCTGTTCGGCAACCTGATTCTCGCTGACGAAATCAACCGTGCCCCGGCCAAGGTTCAGGCGGCGCTGCTGGAAGCGATGGAAGAACGCCAGATCACCGTGGCCGGCACCAGCCATCCGTTGCCGGATTTGTTCATTGTGGTCGCCACACAAAACCCGATCGAACAGGAAGGCACGTATCCGCTGCCGGAAGCACAGATGGATCGTTTCCTGATGAAAGTGCTGCTCGATTATCCGAGCGCCGACAACGAAAGCCAGGTGCTGCGCCTGCTGCGCGCCGAAGAATTCGCACAAGGCGCCAACACCGCGCCGAGCAAGGGTTTCAGCCTGTCGCAGGAGGTAATTTTCGCGGCACGCAAGGAAGTCAGCGCGGTGCATGTGTCACCGGCCATCGACAGTTATCTGATCGACATCATCAACGCCACCCGCCACCCCGCCGATTACGACGAAGACCTCGCGCGCTGGATTTCGATTGGTGCCAGCCCGCGTGGCGGCATTGGTCTGGATCGTTGCGCCCGCGCCGATGCATGGCTGCAGGGGCAGGATTTTGTTTCGCCGGACAATGTGCGCGCGGTGGTGCACCCGGTGCTGCGTCATCGTTTGCAATTGAGTTATGACGCGGTGGCTGACGGCGTCAATGCCGATCAAGTGCTCGATCGGATTCTCGACAAAGTAGCGATTCCGGCCTGATGTCAAATACGAAGAGCAGCGACGGCCTGGTCTATGTTTCTCTCGCGCAGTTGATGGCGCTGGAGTTCAAGGCCCGTGACCTGAGTTTTCTCGCGCGTCAGCCGCAAGGCAGCATCCTTGCCGGCAACCATGCCTCGCGCCTGCGTGGTCGTGGCTTGAATTTCGATGAACTACGCCGTTACCAGCCGGGCGACGACCTGCGTCACCTCGACTGGCGTGCTTCGCTGCGCACCGGCAAACCGGTGGTGCGCACCTTTACTGAAGAGCGTGATCGTCCGGCGTTGATCGTGGTTGATCAGCGCATGTCGATGTTTTTTGGTTCGCAACGCAGCTTCAAATCCGCCCTCGCAGCCGAACTCGGCGCATTGGCCGCATGGATGGTGTTCAACGCCGGCGACCGGGTTGGTGGGCTGGTGTTCAACGATCAACGTATCGACAGCATCGCGCCGTTGCGCAGCCGTAAACGCGTTGAAGCGCTGCTCAGCCGCATCGCCGAACAGAATCAGGCGCTCGACGCGGCTAACCCGGATGCCGAAGGTGAAGACCAGCTCGACAACGTCTTGCAGCGTTGCCTCGCGCTGGCTGGTCACGACCATTTGATCTGCATCGTCAGCGACTTCGCCGGAGCCGGCGAACGTACGTTGCAACTGATGCGCCAGCTGTCGGCGCACAACGACGTGATCGCCCTGCAAGTATACGATCCGCTGGCATTGAAGCTGCCGAACAATGGCCGCTTGCTGATTACCCAAGGCCAGTTGCAGGTCGAACTGGCCATCGAAAAACGCAATGTGCATCAACCGCTGGGGGATTTTCTCGGTGGTCGTTTGAAGGACGTCGCCACCCTGCTGCGCCGCAGTCAGGTGCCGCTGATGATGTTCAGCACCGCCGAAGAAGCCCACGCGCAACTGCGTGCCGAACTGGGCAAAAGCGCCGGGGCACGGCGATGAATCCGAATATCCCGAGCATCGATCAACTCAAAGAGTTGGCCCCGCCCGCGCCGGTCAGTTATGCGCCGCAAACGTGGGGCTGGTGGGTGTTGCTTGGGCTGCTGATCGTATTGGCAATCGTGATTGGCGTGCGCCGTTACCTGCAATGGCGCCGCGATGAATACCGCCGGGAAGGCTTGGCGCGACTGGCACAACTGCGTAGCCGCAGTGACGACCTCAATGCGCTGCGCGAACTGCCCGAGCTGCTCAAGCGAGTGGCGCTTTCAATGCCTGGCCAATCTCTCAAACGCACTGCGATCCCTGTAGGAGTGAGCCTGCTCGCGAAGGGACCAGTACATTCAACAGTTTCATCGACTGATGCGACGCCATCGCGAGCAGGCTCACTCCTACAGGGGGTTGCGGCGTTGGGGAGGGAGGATTGGCAGCGCTTCTTGCAAGCGCACAGCAAGAAACCGCTCCCGGCGGATTTCAGCGCACAACTCGCGCAACTCGCCTACGCACCCGACGACACCCTGCGCGCCCTCCCCACGCCGCAGCGTCAGGCGTTGTTCGACACGTGTCAGGACTGGCTGGAGCATCATCATGTGGCAACTTGATTACCCATGGTTGTTGCTTCTGCTGCCGCTACCGTGGCTCGCTTACCGCTACCTGCCGGCCTACAACGAAGCGCGCAGCGCCGTGCGCGTACCGTTTTTTGCGGCGATGAGCCGCGCTGTCGGCGAAGCGCCCAGCCATGCCGGCACTCGGCGCAACGTCTGGCAATTACTCTTGAACCTGTTGGTCTGGGCGCTGATTTTGCTCGCCGTGGCACGTCCGGTGTTCGTTGAAAAACCCATCGAACGTCAGCAACCGGTGCGCGACCTGATGCTCGCCATCGATATTTCGCAGTCGATGGAAACCGAAGATTTCACCAACGCCAACGGCGAAAAAATCAATCGCCTCGCCGCCGTCAAAGACGTGGTGCAAGGCTTTATCGACAAGCGCAAGGACGACCGCCTCGGCCTGATCGTCTTCGGCAGCGGCGCTTATCCGCAGGCACCGCTGACCCTCGATCATGCGAGTCTGTCGCTGTTACTGGCCGACACCGGCATCGGCATGGCCGGGCCGAACACCGCGATCGGCGATGCCATCGGCCTCAGCCTGAAGCTGTTGGATAAAGCCCATGAGCAGGAAAAAGTGCTGATTCTGCTCACCGATGGCAACGACACCAGCAGCGCGATTACTCCCGATCACGCCGCCGAAATGGCCGCCAACAAAGGCGTGATCATCCACACCATCGGCATCGGCGACCCGAGTGCTTCGGGCGAGGCCAAAGTCAATCTGCCGGGTCTGGAGCAGATCGCGAAAACCACCGGCGGCCAGTTCTTCCGCGCTGAAGACCGCTCCGCGCTCGATCAGGTTTACAGCACCCTCGACCGCCTCACGCCGCATCAGGTGAAAACCCTCAGCCATCAGCCGCAACGCGAGTTGTTCTATTGGCCGCTGGGGGCGGCGATGTTGTTGCTGGGCCTGTATCACCTCGGCGCGCTGCTGTGGCCTCGGCTGTCATTCGCCCGTCAGCGGCAGGAGGTCTGAGATGGACATCAACCTCAGCGACTTCCATTTCCTGCGCCCGTTCTGGCTCCTGCTCGCGCTGTTCGGCGCATTGTTGCCGTTGATCTGGCGCCGCAGCCGAGATCTGCAACGACAGCTGCGCGGCAACATCGCCGAGCATTTGCTGCCGCACCTGTTGATCACGCCACAAGACAATCAACGCCTGCGCCCGGTGCATCTGCTCTGTGCGCTGTTGATTCTCGGCGCCATCGCGGCGGCCGGGCCGACGTGGGAACAGGATCGTCCGGATTTTCTCGAAAATCGCGCGCCGCTGATCGTAGCCGTCGATCTGTCACCGTCGATGGACGCCAGCGATGTGCAACCGACGCGACTGGAAGCGGCCAAGCACAAACTGCATGACCTGATTCAGCGTCGCGCCGGTGCCCGTACGGCACTGATCGCCTACGCCGGCAGCGCTCACCTGGTGTTGCCGCCGACCGACGACCCCGCCCTGCTCGACTCATTTATTCAGGCGTTGGGCACCGGGTTGATCGACAAACCGGGGGAAAACGTCGCCGCGGTGATTGAGCAGGCGAAACGCTTGCTCAGCGCAGAAAAGACGCCGGGCAGCCTGCTGCTGATCACCGATGGCGCCGATACCGCGCAACTTGATGGCCTCGACAAGCAGTTGAGCGGCAGCCAGTTGCAAGTGTTAGTGCTGGCGGTGGGCAGCGAGGACGGCGGCATGATCCACGACGCCAGCGGGCAGCCGCGCACCGATGCCAACGGGCGCCCGGAACTGGGCAGTTTTGATCAAGCGGCAATCAAACAGTTGGCTTCTGCTGTCGATGCGCCCCTCGGCAGCCTGACCCTGAATGACGATGATCTGGACTGGATCGAGCTGCACGCGCAACAGCACTTCCAAAGCGCCAGCGCCGAACAGCGTGAATTGCACTGGAAAGACGCCGGTTATTGGCTGTGCTGGCCGTTGCTGTTGCTGGCATTTTTCGGCGTGCGCAAAGGCTGGAGCGTGAACTGGATGGCCGCGTTGGTGCTGGCCGTGGGACTGGGTGGCATGCCGGCTCCGGCGCAAGCGAATGCACTGACCGACGCCTTCTTCACTCGCGATCAGCAAGGTCGCTGGGCCTTTGAGCACGGGCACCTGCCTCAGGCAGCAGCGCTGTTTGTCGATCCGTACTGGAAAGGGGTCGCGGCGTATCACGCGTCTGACTATGACTTGGCGCTGGCGACTTTCGCGCGGCTGGACACGCCACAGGCGTACTTCTATCTGGGCAATATTTACGTGCGCCGTTTCAAGTTTGATGAGGCGATTGCCGCGTACACCCAAGCCTTGAAACTGCAGCCGCAATTCCCGGAGGCCACGGCCAATCTGGCGTTGGCGCAGGCGTTGCTCAAAGACACCGAAAGTGCCGAGAAAAACGCGCCTGAGACCAAACCGGATGAAGTGAAATTCGACAAGGCCAAGGGCAAGGGTCAGAGCAAGAAGGTCGAATCGGAGCAAGCCGCATCAGATGCACTGTGGTTGCAGAACCTGACGACATCGCCGGCGAAGTTTCTCAAGCAGAAATTCAGCTTGCAGGATCAGGCGGGGGTTAAGCCATGAATCTCCGGAACCGAGTTGCGGCCATCGCGAGCAGGCTCACTCCTACATTGATTTTGTGTACGGCAAAGATCCCCTGTAGGAGTGAGCC
>NZ_JASCPK010000202.1:0-8092 GCF_029959385.1 Pseudomonas sp. PS01303 | reverse complement strand
ATCCTGAACGACCTCTAAACCCTGATAAATCGCCTTCGCGAGCAGGCTCGCTCCCACATTTGAAATGCATTCCAATGTGGGAGCGAGCCTGCTCGCGAAGAGGCCGCAACAAAAGCACAAAGATCGCAGCCTTCGGCAGCTCCTACATGAGAATGCATTAACTGATCGTTCCCACGCTCCGCGTGGGAATGCAGCCCGGCACGCTCTGCGTGCCTTTTTAATGCCAACGCGGAGCGTCCGTAGAGGCATTCCCACGCAGAGCGTGGGAACGATCGGTGTAGGAGCTGCCGAAGGCTGCGATCTTTTGCTCATGCCCGATTACTTGGTGGGTTTAACGGTTACCGGCGCTTTCCCTTCCTTCATCTGCTCCAGCAACGGCGCACACTGATTCGGCTCGCCACCACTCGGCGCCACCAACGCCAGCAACCCCGCCGCCGGTGCCGCAATCACGCCCAATGCCACCATCCCCGCACCGCGCAACAGCAACGGCACTGGTTTAACCCCGGCGTCCGGCTTGATGAACTTGCCGCGCACGTACAGCGGCGAACGCAGGGAAATCAAACGCCAGCCCTTCGATTCCGGCGTCACCGTCAGATCCAGTTGCTCGGTGGCCATGTTCGCCGTGCCATCGATATAAATGATCGCGTTCTCGGTATCGAAGACAAACAGCTGCGTGGTCGCCAGACCGGTTTTGATATCGAAATCCGCCGCCGCGCAGTTGATCTTCACTTCCTTGTCGCCAAAGATTTTGCCGACCACGTAGTTACCGACGTTAAGCCCGGCCAGCTCCATCAATTCACGACTGATCGCACCGTCATTGATCAGCATCTTCAACTTGCCATTGGCACCGCCCAGCAGCTTCGCCACCGAGTTGCCGCGACCGCTGATATCGGCGTCGCCATTCAGCTCGCCGAAACTGGTCTTCATCGGTTCAAAGGTCGGGAACAACTCTTTGAGCTTGAAGCGGCGCGCGGTGAGTTTGGCCTGGCCTTCCATCGGTTCGGTGCGGCCGTTGAGACGGATTTGTGCATCGAGATTGCCGCCAGCGACGCCGAAGCGCAGCGGCTGCAAGCTCAGTTCGCCGTCGTTGAGCACCAGATGCGTATAGAGGTCATTGAACGGCAGCTTCTCGCTGTGGACGATGCGCTTGCCGGTGAACTCGACGTCGGCATCCATCGCGCGCCAGCGGTCGGTCTTGAACTCCTCGACCGGCAGCACTTTATCCGCCGGTTGCTTGCTGTCGCCGCCACGGGCCTTTTGCTTGTCATTCGAATCGGCGCCGATCAGCGGCGCAAGGTCGGCGAATAGCAGTTGATTGGAAACCAGCGCACCGCTGAGTTTTGGTCGCGGCTGGGTAGCGGCGTAAGTCAGGTCGCCATGAATATCGCTGTTGCCGATCTTGCCGTTGAATTTTTCGTAAGTGAATTTCGCGCCGGCAGCGTCATGCAGTTTGGCGATCAAATGACCGTCGGTGGAATACGGCGGCGTGTCGGGCAGCGTGACGCCGGTCAGCGGGTATAGATTGCCGAGGCTGTCGCCGGCCAGTTTCAGGCGCAGGTCAAGGGCGCCGAGATTCATCGGGTCGGTCAGGGTGCCGGCCAGTTCAATGCGGGTGTCGCCGATCTTCGCCTGGGCTTGCAGCGGAAACGGTTTGCTCGCGTCCTGCAAGGCCAGCAATCCGCCGATCTTGCCCTGGCCAGTAAGGTTCTGGCCGTGGTATTGGCCTTTGACCTTGAGCGCAAACGCGTAGTCCTGCGGCGCGCCGCCCTTGTCCTGCGCGGTTTTCGCCGCTTTGTCGCCAACGATGTCGCTGTACGGAATCGGCTTGCCCAGCGGATCGATCAGCACATCGAGATTGGTTTTCAGGGTCTGGTCATCGAGGGTGACGTGGCCCTTGTCGAAACCGATGGCGCCGATGTCGACCACCCAGCTCGACGGTTCAGCATTCGGATCCTTGGGATCAAACTTGAACACCCAGTTGGCGCGACCATCCGCCAGTCGTTGCAGATCGGCGTTGGGCTCGGTCAGGTCGATTCGCGGAATCACCACGCGTTGCGCCAGCAGCGCCAGTGGCGAGATGCGCAGTTCGACACGTTTGAGGGTGACCATCTGCGGTTTCTTCGACCAGTCCGGATTGCCCAGGCTCAAATCCTCGGCAACCACATGCGGCCACGGCACCCAAGCGCGCCAGCCGCCTTCATCCGGCTCGCGCTGCCAGATCACCGCGAGGTTGCCATTGATGGCAAACGGTCGGTGCAGTTCTTCCGAGACTTTGGCGTTGAGCGGCGGTTTGATCCGGTTCCAGTCGAAGAACACGATGATCAATACCAGCACGGCCAGTAGCAGCACGAGGATGGCGAAGGTCCAGCTGAAGATTTTTCCAGTGCGCGTCATGCACAAAACTCCTGATCACGACCCCTCACCCAAAACACGGTGAAAGGCTGAAACGGCGGGCCAAAGCGGCCCCTATGAAAACTGTGACTGGCAAAAGGCCCGCAGGTTTAACCGAAAAGCCGATTAAGACGGAAAAACCCGGGTGAATTCTGACCGATCAGTCGAACAGCGTTACCGCGACCCGCACTTTTGCGAGGCGCGAGTGGGTCGAAAATACCCACCTCGGTGCAAAACCGATGCTCTGAAAGGCCCGATCTAGAGCCTCCCGCCAGAACAATCAATTCTGTTGATTATTACCATTGCGTTTATGAACTTTTATATCGACTTATCGAGAGTAGCATTGACCTCGTACCCACTTTATCGCCCTCCCAAGGAGCAACCCATCATGAAACGCCAATTACTGCTTAGCCTTACCCTCTCGATGCTGGCCAGCACTGCTTTCGCTCTGCCTGCTGCCGAACAAGCCACGCCACAAGTGAAAACCAGCTACTCGGTGTTCAGCCAGACCGTTGCTGCCGACGGCTCCGACCACACCAAAGGCACCCTCGCTGAAGACGGCTACGACAAAACTCCACAGGGTCAAGCTGTAGCAGAAGGCGGCCGTGATCGCCTGGAAGAAAAAGGTCTGGTCGAAGATGGCTACGACAAAACCCCTCAAGGTCAGGCTGTCGCCGAAAACGGTCGCAACCGCCTCGAAGAAAAAGGCCTGGTTGAAGACGGCTACGACAAAACCCCACAAGGCCAGGCTGTTGCCGAAGGTGGTGGTGATCGTGTGATCGAACGCAACAGCGCTGTGAGCTGAGCCCATGGTGGCCCAGAAAAAAAGCCCAATCGACGGATTGGGCTTTTGACTTTTCAGGCCCCGGTAAAACATCCCGCAAAAATCCCCGCTGCACCGTCCTGCCGTTCGACGCCGATAAAGCCGATTTGCTAGAGTGCGGCGCTTGTCCCGCCGAAGAACACACCCTGCGATGCTGCCCCGCGCCGAACAGAAGCAACAGACCCGCAACGCCCTGATGGACGCTGCCCGCCACCTGATGGAAAGCGGCCGAGGATTCGGCAGCCTGAGCCTGCGCGAAGTGACCAAAACCGCCGGGATCGTGCCCACCGGTTTCTACCGGCATTTTGCCGATATGGACGAATTGGGTTTGGTGCTGGTCAGCGAAGTCGGTCAGACCTTCCGCGAAACCATCCGCCTGGTGCGCCACAACGAATTCGTCATGGGCGGTATTATCGATGCCTCGGTGCGGATCTTTCTTGATGTGGTCAGCGCTAATCGCTCGCAATTTCTGTTTCTCGCCCGCGAGCAATACGGTGGTTCGCTGCCGGTGCGGCAAGCCATTGGTCGGTTGCGCGAAAACATCAGCTCCGACCTTGCATCGGATCTGACGATGATGCCCAAGCTCCAGCATCTCGATGCCGATGGCCTGAGTGTGATGGCTGATCTGATCGTCAAATCGGTGTTCGCCACCCTCCCCGACATCATCGACCCGCCCGCCGAAGCGCTGCCGGAGCATCTGACGCCACAGGCGAAGATCACTCAGCAGCTGCGTTTTATCTTTATCGGCCTGAAGCATTGGCAGGGCCTGGGCAGTACCGAGTAAAGATCAAGAGATCGCAGCCTTCGGCAACTCCTACAGAAATTGCGTTTCATGTAGGAGCTGCCGAAGGCTGCGATCTTTTTTTGCCCGCTGCAAATTGGTGCATGTAAAAACCTTCATGCACCAAAACCTTCCAAATCCCCGCAACATCTTGAAACATTCACTACTCTCCGACAGGGATTTCCTACATCTCGTCCGATTGGCAAGGCCCTTGCTCTAGACCAATCATTGTCCATAGCTGGAAGTTTTCCGATGCTGGTGATTCACCGCAGAATCGACCCTCAACCCGTCTGGGTCGCCGAGTTGCACCTGACCTTCGAAGCGCGGAGCAAAAGCCGTTTGCGCTGTTTCAGTGCCGAGGGCGAAGACGTCGGGTTGTTTTTGGAGCGTGGCCAACCGCCGCTGTATGACGGCGAATGCCTACAGGCTGAAGACGGCCGCATCGTCCGCGTCTGCGCCCGCCCCGAGCAGTTGCTGCACGTCACCTGCGCCAACGCCTTCGAACTGACCCGCGCCGCTTATCACCTCGGTAACCGCCATGTCGCCCTGCAGGTCGGTGACGGCTGGCTGCGTCTGCTCGACGATTACGTACTCAAGGCGATGCTCGAACAATTGGGCGCGCAGGTCTCAGCCATCGAAGCACCGTTCCAGCCGGAACATGGTGCTTATGGCGGCGGCCACCACCATTCACGACACGGCGACGAAGACTTCAACTACGCGCCGAAACTCCATCAGTTCGGCGTACGCCTGTGAATCCGGCCTGGGCGCTGCTGCGCCTGGCCAGTCCGCAGCTGCCGATTGGCGGCTACAGCTATTCGCAAGGCCTGGAAATGGCGGTGGATAACGAACGGGTGAAAAACCCGGACGACGCCCGCCGCTGGATCAGCGATCAGTTGCTGTTGAACCTGTCGCGCTTTGAGGCGCCGCTGTTGCTTGCGCATTGCCAGGCAGCGGCGGATGAAAACTGGAGCGAGTTGCTGATCCTCTGCGAAAGCCATCGCGCCAGCCGCGAGACTCGCGAGTTGCATCTGGAAAGTCGGCAGATGGGCTATTCGTTGCAGCAACTGCTCAACGGTTTGCCGGAGCTCGACGCGCCTGCCCGTGATTTTCTCGATCAACGCACTGAACCGCATCTGGCCTTGTGCTGGGCGCTGGCTGCACGCGCCTGGGGCATCAGCCCGCAAGACGCCCTCGCCGCGTGGCTGTGGAGTTGGCTGGAAAACCAGCTCGCCGTGCTGATGAAAACCCTGCCGCTGGGCCAGCAAGCCGCCCAGCGCCTGACCAGCGAATTGCTGCCGTTACTGCAACAGGCGCAGCAGGACGCGACCCGAATCAATCCCGAACACATCGGCAGCGCCGCGTTCGGCCTGTCCCTGGCGTGCATGGCCCACGAGCGCCAGTACAGCCGCCTCTTTCGCTCCTAGGAGAAACATTCATGAACACACAACCTCTGCGCGTCGGCATCGGCGGCCCGGTCGGTTCCGGCAAAACCGCGTTGACCCTGGCCCTGTGTCTGGCCCTGCGCGAGCGCTACAACCTCGCCGTGGTCACCAACGATATCTACACCCGCGAAGATGCCGATTTCCTCGTGCGCAATGAAGCCCTCGCGCCGGAGCGCATCATCGGCGTGGAAACCGGCGGCTGCCCGCACACGGCAATCCGCGAAGACGCCTCGATCAACCTTGAAGCGGTCGATCAACTGAACCGGCGCTTCCCGGGGCTGGATCTGATTCTCGTCGAGTCGGGCGGCGATAACCTGTCGGCGACGTTCAGCCCGGAACTGTCCGACCTGACTATCTATGTGATCGACGTCTCCGCCGGCGACAAGCTGCCACGCAAGGGCGGGCCAGGGATCTGCAAATCCGATCTGCTGGTGATCAACAAGATCGACTTGGCGCCGCTGGTGGGCGCCTCGCTGGAAATGATGGACAGCGACACAAAACGCATGCGCAACGGCAAGCCGTTCGTCTTCAGCAACCAGAAAACCGGTCAGGGTCTGGAAGCCATCATCGCCTTCATCGAACGCCAGGGCCTGCTGACCGCAGCCTGATTTATTTATCAACAAGGAAGCTTATTCATGACACTTAAACGCATTCTCGGCGCCATGGCACTGCTGCTGACCCCGGCGCTGGCCTTCGCCCACCCGGGCCACGGCGACAGTGGATTGATCGCCGGCATCAGCCACCCGATTGGTGGCCTCGACCATTTGTTGGCAATGGTTGCCGTCGGTTTGTGGGCGGCGCAGCAACAAGGCGCCGCGCGTTGGGCCCTGCCGTGCACGTTTGTCGGCACCATGTTGATTGGTGGCCTGCTCGGGTTTGAAGGGCTGGAACTGCCGGCGCTGGAAAGCGGCATTGCCGCGTCGGTGCTGGCGCTGGGTCTGGCGGTGGCATTGGCCGTGCGTCCGCCGTTGGTGATGGCGGCGGTGGCGACGGCGGTGTTTGCGTTGTTCCATGGTGTCGCGCATGGTTTGGAATTGCCGGATATGACTAGCCCGTGGGCGTATGCGGCGGGTTTTGTGGCAGCTACGGCGGTGTTGCATGCGACGGGTTATGCGCTGGTGCGTTTTCTGCCTCAGGCTGCTGCGCCGTTGGTTCGTCTTGCAGGTGCGGCTTCGGCGGTGACCGGTGCCTGGTTGTTGGCGGGTTGAATTTTTAGCGTCTGAGCTGGCCTCTTCGCGAGCAAGCTCGGCTCCTACAGGGATCTTTGGTGTTCACACGGTTGTGGCCATCGCGCATAACTTGTAGGAGCTGAGCTTGCTCGCGAAGGCGGCCTGACAGACACCGTCTCTCTCAAGCAGTGCTCTCTGCTACCATGTCGCGCAATCGCCCCAGCCCGTGACGACGTCCGCCCATGCCCCACGCTTCCCGCTCCACCTCCCTGCCTGAATTGACCGCCCTGTTCGGCGCTGTGCAACAGCACTTCGTCAACGTGATCGTGCCCCTCTGGCAAGGCCCGGGCTGGAACGCCGACATGGCGCTGCCGTACGAGGCGCTGGACGCCGCGCATCAACCCTTGCCACCGCAGCGCTATCGCGCGATGGCCTGCGCGCGGCAGTTGTATCTGTTTTCCAGTCTGATCGGGGTTGTGGATAACGCAGAGGTTCGCGCGGCGGCGCTGTTCCGCTCCTTGCAACGGCACTTCCACGATGCCGACCACGGCGGCTGGTTCTACAGCATCGATGCGCAAGGCAAGCCGCTGGATCAGCGCAAGGATCTCTACACCCACGCCTTCATCCTTTTTGCTTGCGCGCATTACTGGGGCAAGTCCGGCGATCCGCTGGTCGAGTCGACGTTGAATGCGGCGCTGGAAATAATTGGCCGACGCTTTGCCACCGGTGATGGGTTGTACGAGGCGTGCCTGGATCGCGACTGGATCACCCTCGAAACCGGCCCTTTGCAAAACCCGTTGATGCACCTGGCCGAAGCCTTCCTCGCCACGCTCGCCGTTCGCGAAGATGCCCAGACCCAAACCGCGTTGCTGGAGTTATGCACAGCCATGCACAAGCGCTTCGTCGATCCGCAACATGGCGTGTTAATGGAGAAACCACTGGGGGCTGTGGATAACTGGTACGAGCCGGGGCATCAGTTCGAATGGTATTTCCTGCTCGAGTCGTCGCCGTTGTTGCGCGGTTCGAAACTGCACGCGGCGCTGGATCGGGCGTTTGCGTTTACTGAGCAGCATGGCGTGGAACAGCCGTCAGGCGCGGTGCGGGCGATGCTCGATCTGCGACAGGATGGCCAGCCGAAGGATTCGACTCAACGAATCTGGGCGCAGGCGGAATATTTGCGCGCGCTGACCTTGCGTCAGGGCAGCGAGGCGGTGGTGTTGCGTCAGTTGCAGGCGTTGCAGCAGCGGTTTCTGCATGCCGGTGGCTGGCATGAATGCCGGGATGAGCAGGGTGAGGTGAGTCGCAAGGACATGCCTTCGACCACGCCGTATCACCTTGCGACTTGCTATAGCGGCCTGGCTGAATATTTGCGCTGATCTCATGGCAAATGAGATCCAGTGTGCTGAGGAGATCTACTGTGGCGAGGGGATTTATCCCCGTTGGGCTGCGCAGCGGCCCTGAAAAGAGCGGGGCCGCTGCGCAGCCC
>NZ_JASCPK010000201.1:0-8293 GCF_029959385.1 Pseudomonas sp. PS01303 | reverse complement strand
GGCTCGCTCCCACAGGGAATTGCGTGCGCCTGCAATATCCGACCCGACACAAATCCAATGTGGGAGCGAGCCTGCTCGCGAAAGCGGTGTGTCATTCAACCCGATGTTTCCTGACGGAACACCCGGGCCAATACAACAATAAGAAAGGTGAACCCTATGCCTAGCGAATCCCCCACTGGCGCTCCGGCGTCCGGTGCCTCCGTCGACTTTGAAAAAGTCGGCTCTGATTACTTTCAACAACGCGAACTGAAAAAAGGCGCCGCCGGCTGGGTTCTGCTGGTGGGTCTGGGCGTTGCCTACGTGATTTCCGGCGACTATGCCGGCTGGAACTTCGGCTTGGCACAGGGTGGCTGGGGCGGCATGTTCCTAGCGACACTGCTGATGGCCACCATGTACCTGTGCATGTGTTTTTCTCTCGCCGAACTGTCTTCAATGATCCCCACCGCCGGCGGTGGCTACGGTTTTGCCCGCAGCGCATTCGGACCGTGGGGAGGATTTCTCACCGGCACCGCGATTCTCATCGAATACGCCATTGCCCCGGCGGCCATTGCAGTATTCATCGGCGCCTACTGCGAATCTTTATTTGGCATCGGCGGCTGGATGATCTATCTGGCCTTCTACATCATTTTCATTGCCATCCATATTTTCGGGGTCGGCGAAGCGCTCAAGCTGATGTTCGTCATCACAGCTATCGCCGCGATTGCGCTGGGGGTATTTCTGGTGGCGATGGTGCCGCACTTCGACATTGCCAACCTGCTCGATATCCCCGTGACCGAGGCCGCAGGCGCCAGTCCATTCCTGCCATTCGGCTACGTAGGCGTCTGGGCAGCGATTCCCTACGCGATCTGGTTCTTCCTGGCCGTTGAAGGCGTGCCGCTGGCCGCCGAGGAAACCAAGAACCCCAAGCGTGACCTGCCGCGTGGCCTGATCGGCGCGATGCTGGTGCTGCTGATGTTCGCGTTGCTGATTCTGATCGTCGGCCCCGGCGGTGCGGGCGCCAACTCCTTGCTGACTTCGGGAAACCCGTTGGTCGAAGCGTTGAGCAAGGCTTATGGCGGCTCCACCTGGATGGGCAGCTTCGTCAACCTAGTGGGACTGGCCGGGCTGATTGCCAGTTTCTTCTCGATCATCTACGCGTATTCGCGGCAGATTTTCGCGCTGTCCCGCGCCGGATACCTGCCACGCAAACTATCCGAAACCAATAAAAGCAAAGCTCCGGTACTGGCGTTGGTGATCCCCGGCATCATCGGCTTCGGCCTGTCGCTTACAGGCCAGGGCGACTTGCTGATTCTGGTAGCGGTGTTCGGCGCGACCATCTCCTACGTGCTGATGATGGCTGCACACATCACCCTGCGCATTCGCCGCCCCAAAATGGATCGGCCGTATCGCACCCCGGGCGGCATCTTCACTTCCGGCGTCGCTTTGGTGCTCGCGTGCATCGCCGTAGTGGCGGGCTTTCTGGTCGATCCACGGGTGGTCATCGGTGCCGCCGTCATCTATGGAGTGTTAATTGCTTACTTTGCACTCTACAGTCGACATCACTTGGTAGCAGGCACGCCGGAAGAAGAATTCGCGGCGATCCAGAAGGCTGAGAAAGCCTTGCACTGACGGCAGACAATCACGGTGCAGACCCGGTCTGCGCCGTCACGGAGAATTGTATATGGCCAGTTTCGCTCACACCGTCGGCGCCCAGACCTATCGCTTCGACAGCCTCAAGGACGTCATGGCCAAGGCCAGCCCGGCGCGCTCCGGGGATTTCCTCGCCGGTGTCGCCGCGCTCAATGATGGCGAACGCGTAGCAGCACAAATGGCGCTGGCCGACATCCCGCTCACGCATTTCCTGCAAGAAGCGCTGATCCCCTACGAATCCGATGAAGTCACCCGACTGATCATCGACACCCACGACAAACAGGCCTTCGCCGTGGTCAGCCACCTCACCGTCGGCGGCTTCCGCGACTGGCTGCTCAGCGACGCCGCCGATGAAACCAGCCTGCGCAATCTCGCCCCCGGCCTGACGCCGGAAATGGTCGCCGCCGTGTCGAAAATCATGCGCGTGCAGGATTTGGTATTGGTCGCGCAGAAGATCCGCGTGGTGACGAAATTTCGCGGCACTCTCGGCCTGCGCGGGCGCCTGTCCACGCGTCTGCAACCAAACCACCCGACCGACGAACCCTCCGGCATCGCCGCGAGCATTCTCGACGGTCTGCTCTACGGCAACGGCGATGCGATGATCGGCATCAACCCGGCCACCGACAGCATTGCCTCGATTTGCGCGATGCTGGAAATGCTCGACGCGATCATCCAGCGCTACGACATTCCGACTCAAGCCTGCGTGCTCACCCACGTCACCACCTCGATCGAGGCGATCAACCGGGGCGTGCCGCTGGATCTGGTGTTCCAGTCGATTGCCGGCACCGAAGCGGCCAACGCCAGTTTCGGTATCAACCTGAATGTCTTGCAGGAAGGTTACGACGCGGGCCTGAGCCTGAATCGCGGCACCCTCGGGCAAAACCTGATGTATTTCGAAACAGGTCAAGGCAGCGCGCTATCGGCCAACGCTCATCACGGTGTCGATCAACAGACCTGCGAAACCCGGGCCTATGCCGTGGCACGGCATTTCAAACCGTTTCTGGTGAACACCGTCGTAGGATTTATCGGCCCGGAATACCTCTACAACGGCAAACAGATCATCCGCGCCGGCCTCGAAGACCACTTCTGCGGCAAGCTCCTCGGCGTGCCGATGGGTTGCGACATCTGCTACACCAACCACGCCGAAGCCGATCAGGACGACATGGACACCCTGCTGACTCTGCTCGGTGTCGCCGGGATCAACTTCATCATGGGCATCCCCGGCTCCGACGACATCATGCTCAATTACCAGACCACTTCGTTTCATGACGCGCTCTACGCTCGCCAGACACTAGGCCTGAAACCAGCCCCGGAATTTGAACAATGGCTGGCCAACATGGGCATCTTCACGCAGGCGGACGGCAAGGTTCGCTTCGGTAACAATCTGCCGCCGGCCTTCCGCCAGGCGTTGGCGCAACTGGGATGAGTCGCATGGATAAACCGCCCGTCGATCCGCAAAACCCTTGGCTGGAACTGCGCCGCCTGACCCCGGCGCGGATCGCCCTTGGCCGCACCGGCACCAGTCTGCCGACCAGCGCGCAACTGGATTTTCAGTTTGCTCACGCTCAGGCGCGAGATGCGGTGCATTTGCCGTTTGATCACGCGGGGCTCAGTGCGCAATTAAGTGAACGAGGGCGTGAGAGTTTACTGCTTCACAGTGCGGCGCTGGATCGCAACAGCTACCTGCAACGCCCGGATCTGGGACGCAAACTCAGCGATGACTCGGCGCAAAGTCTTCGCGACTACTTGGCCGCGCACCCCGGCGGGGTCGATCTGGTGATTGTCGTCGCGGATGGCTTGTCGGCACTGGCAGTGCATCGCCACACGCTGCCGTTTATCACCCGTCTGGAAGAACAAATGAGCGGCGATGGCTGGTCAATCGCCCCAGTGGTCTTGGTGGAACAGGGTCGCGTCGCCATCGGCGATGAAATCGGGCAATTACTCGGCGCGAAAATGGTGGTGATGCTGATTGGTGAGCGCCCGGGGCTCAGTTCGCCGGACAGCTTGGGGCTGTATTTCACCTACAACCCAAAAGTTGGTCTGACCGATGCCTATCGCAACTGCATTTCCAATGTCCGGCTGGAGGGTTTGAGCTACGGCATGGCGGCGCATCGCTTGCTGTACCTGATGCGCGAGGCGTGCCGGCGGCAGCTGTCGGGGGTCAACCTGAAGGATGAAGCGCAAGTTCAGACGCTGGAGTCGGACGCTGATAAGGACATGAAAGGAAACTTCCTACTGGATCCGCCGCCAAACTGAACCGTTTCTGCATTGCGTTTCTGATCCTGTTTGAGGCAGGATCGATGCACGGCCGCCAGGGTTTCCCGTCGCCGTCACAGCACGTGAAGACAGCCACTTGAAGGACGAGACCTGACATGCGGATTATCCAAGCGACCCTCGAACACCTTGATTTGCTCACGCCGTTGTTCGTCAAATACCGCGAGTTTTATGGCTCCCTGCCTTATCCCGACTCGTCCCGCGCTTTTCTCGAAAAGCGTCTGCGACGCAAGGAATCGGTGATTTATCTGGCGCTGGCCGATGATGACGACAAAAAGCTCATGGGTTTCTGTCAGCTCTATCCGAGCTTTTCATCGCTGTCGCTCAAGCGCGTGTGGATCCTCAACGACATCTACGTCGCCGAAGACGCGCGCCGCCAACTCGTCGCCGACAATCTGATCCGCACTGCGAAGAAGATGGCCAAGGAAACCCAGGCTGTACGCATGCGCGTGTCCACCAGCAGCAACAACGAAGTGGCGCAGAAAACCTACGAATCAATTGGGTTCAAGGAAGACACCGAGTTCAAGAACTACGTGTTGCCGATCAGCGACGAGCTCTGAAGTCAAAAGATCGCAGCCTTCGGTAGCTCCTACGGGGCTGCGATCCACTCCCTGACAATTACTCACACACCGACATCCCTCGCTACAAAACCAACGCGCTTTTGATGTTTCAGGCCGTATAATCTCGAGCTTCCCAGCTTGTAAGAAAAACTACACCTCGCTGTAGGCTTACACGAAGTTATCCGCACAGGCCTGCCGAGTCGGGCCGCCATACAGGTGCCTCCATGGATTTCAACCCGCTCGACCTGATCCTGCATCTCGACGTTTATCTCGATTTGCTGGTTAACAACTACGGGCCGTGGATCTACGCCATCCTGTTTCTGGTGATTTTCTGCGAAACCGGTCTGGTGGTGATGCCATTCCTGCCGGGTGATTCACTGCTGTTCATCGCCGGCGCTGTAGCGGCCGGCGGCGGCATGGATCCAGTACTGCTGGGCGGTTTGCTGATGCTCGCGGCGATTCTCGGCGACAGTACCAATTACGTGATCGGACGAACGGCCGGCGAGAAGCTGTTCAGCAATCCGAACTCGAAAATCTTCCGTCGTGACTATCTGCAAAAGACCCATGATTTCTACGACAAGCACGGCGGCAAAACCGTAACACTGGCGCGCTTTCTGCCGATCATCCGTACCTTCGCTCCGTTCGTGGCAGGCGTTGCGCGTATGCCGTATCCACGTTTCTTCGGTTTCAGTGTTCTGGGTACGATCCTCTGGGTGGGCGGCCTCGTGACGCTGGGCTACTTCTTCGGCAACGTTCCGTTCATCAAGAAGAACCTGTCGTTGCTGGTTGTTGCGATCATCTTGCTGTCTCTCATTCCGATGATCATCGGCGTGGTGCGCAGCCGTTTTGGCGGCACTAAAGCCCAATCGCACTAAGCGATGTGGTCGCTAAGCGCCTGGCGGCGTCGACGCATCCTCGCCAAGCACCCGATTGCCGACGACATGTGGCAACGGGTGCGCCATCACCTGAGTTTTCTCGACGGCATCACTGTTGCCGAAGATCAGTGGCTGCGCGAAGCCTGCGTCCTGTTCCTCGAAGAAAAACACCTGACCGCCCTGCCCGGCGTCGAACTGCATCAGGAACAACGCCTGCTGCTTGCCGCTCAGGCGCAATTGCCGCTGCTCAATCTTGGTGATCTGAATTGGTATCAAGGCTTCCACGAAATCGTCCTTTATCCCGATGACTTTGTCAGCCCGCAACGACACCGCGATGCCAGCGGCGTCGAGCACGAATGGGATGGCGAACACAGCGGCGAAGCCTGGCAGCAGGGGCCGATTATTCTCGCCTGGCCTGGGGTGATGGCCAGTGGTGGCTGGGAAGGTTACAACCTGGTGATCCACGAGCTGGCGCACAAACTCGACATGCTCAATGGCGATGCCAATGGCCTGCCACCGCTGCACGCGGACATGCGCGTCAGCGACTGGGCCGAGGTCATGCAGGCCGCTTACGATGATCTTGATGGTCAGCTAGAGCGTAATCCTGACGCCGAGACCGCGATCGATCCTTACGCGGCTGAGAATCCGGCAGAGTTCTTTGCCGTCACCAGTGAGTACTTCTTCAGCGCACCCGATCTGCTCCATGAGACTTATCCACAGGTCTATGAGCAGTTGCGACTTTTCTATCGTCAGGATCCATTGAGCAGGTTGCGGCAACTTCAGGCCAGCGACCCGGTCTATCAGGCTCACGACTAAGGTCTGCACGACCTTGAGGACTTTCGGTGAATGGCGTCGACGGCAGAATATGCCTATAATCGCCGCCACTTTTTGGTCAATCCGGCCAAGTGTTTTTGGTCAACTACGGGGGCAACGCCCAATGAGCTACAGCAAGATTCCGGCTGGCAAAGACCTGCCGAACGACATCTACGTCGCGATCGAGATTCCGGCCAACCACGCGCCGATCAAATACGAAATCGACAAAGACAGCGATTGCCTGTTCGTTGACCGTTTCATGGCCACCCCAATGTTCTACCCGGCCAACTACGGTTACATCCCGAACACCCTGGCTGACGACGGTGATCCCCTCGACGTGCTGGTTGTAACCCCTTACCCGGTTGCGCCAGGCTCGGTTATCCGTGCACGTCCGGTTGGCATCCTGAACATGACCGACGACGGCGGCGGCGATGCCAAAGTCATCGCAGTGCCACACGACAAGCTGTCCCAGCTGTACGTGGACGTTAAGGAATACACCGACCTGCCGCCTCTGCTGATCCAGCAGATCGAGCACTTCTTCGCGAACTACAAAGATCTCGAAAAAGGCAAATGGGTCAAGATCGAAGGCTGGGCCGGTGCAGACGCCGCCCGCGAAGCAATCACCAAGTCGGTTGCTGCCTACAAAGGCTAAGACGCTTCGGCTCGCGTGATGCTTGAAGAAAACCCCGGATATCCGGGGTTTTTTATCGACGTGAGCCAGCCGCTTAAACAGGCTGTTTATCGCTCTCTTGATATTGTTGTGACCTGTTTAATTTCCCACAAGAACGTCTTACATCCCGTCGTAAAATTCAGCCTGCTTTTGAACGGTCGGTTTATTCAAACCGCTCTGGCACGGCCGTAGACTCCGTGTTTATGAGAAAGAACACGAGCGGTCCAAGATTCAAGGCACTCCTGGAAGCAGCGAACATCTCCACCACGGGATTCGCAAAGTTCTGGGGCACGGAAGCCCAAAATGTCCACAACTGGTACACCCGGGGCGTCCCGGCGTATCGCATGGAAGAGGTCTCACGCCTGCTGTCCGTGAACAGCGAATGGCTGAAGACTGGCGAAGGCCACAAGGAGTCGCCGCGTCTCCATGCCCCTGCCAGCAATGGCGACACCTTCGACGCCCAATCCGTGCGCGGCGTCTATACGGTCATTGATCCCAACGACATCGACCTGGTGTTTTTCAATGAGAAACCGCTCACCGATACCGGCAAAACACACGTCATCGAAGATACGGATCAATCCATCCGCCTGCTTCGCGCACAGCTGGATCAACTTGAAATAAAACACTCTGACGCTATCTGTGCACGCATGATCGGCAACAGCATGGCCGAGCGAATCGAAGACGGATCCATCGTTGCCATTGATCGAGGACTGACTCAGGTCGTCGATGGCGAGATCTATGCGATCGAACACGACGGGATGTTGCGCATCAAGTATCTGCATCGCATGCCGGGCAATGGCTTGCGCCTGCGTAGCCACAACAGTGCCGAGTACCCGGACGAGATCTTCCGTGCAGCGCAACTGGACGAGCAGCGGATTCATATTCTGGGCTGGGTGTTCTGGTGGTCGACACTGAGCAAGCGTCGGCCGGTGGTGCCGTTTCTCTAATGATCGTCAGTGCACAACGCTATTTCTGATGCTTTGACGGCTCTAATCCGCACTTCGGGCTGGGAATATGCGGTAAAAATCAGTATCCTTCGCCCCACATTTGCGCATCGACCCGCCCTGCGGTTCTGATAGCGCCCGACGCGGCAGACCAACCTCTGACCAAGTCCCACAGCCGGACGCAAGATCCGGGTGTACGTTTTGAAGGCTGGCGCGGTTTACCAAAAATGAACCAAGCCAGTCCCCGAGAAGCCGGCCACAAGCCGGCTTTTTAATGCCTGCCAGAAAGACACTCACCTGTTAATTCGCTCGCTGCTAGCTCACTTCGGCCTGTCAGGTTGCGGCGCGCTGGGTGGCGCCTGTCCATTGTCTTGTTAAAAACTCTTTCGGTGACTTTCCTACGGGCAAAACAAAACCCCAACTGCTTTCGCAATTGGGGTTTCGGAATTTAATCTTGACGATGACCTACTCTCACATGGGGAAACCCCACACTACCATCGGCGATGCATCGTTTCACTGCTGAGTTCG
>NZ_JASCPK010000200.1:0-8416 GCF_029959385.1 Pseudomonas sp. PS01303 | reverse complement strand
GCCTGATACCGCGTCGTCCATGGCGAGTGCTGCGCACTCGATCGCGGGCAAGCCTTGCTCCTACAAGTATGACTCACTGTAGGAGCAAGGCTTGCCCGCGAAGAGGCCAGTACAAACAATGCACAAACGTCGCGCTTATTCGTCGTGGCTGCTGCCGCGAAACTTGAACAAATCCCGCCGCTGTTTCTTGCTCGGCTTGCCGTCGGTGCTGACCCCCAACGCCCCGGCCTTGCGCATTGCCGCCGCCGCTTCACGTTTGGCAACACTCTCGGCAGTCTCCGCGTACAAAGTCTGCGCCTCGGGCGCACCGCGTCGCACGATCGACAGCGCCTCGACCTTCACCGTACGCACTTCGAACCCCATACGAATCTCGAACTCATCGCCAATGCGTGGCTCTTTGCCAGGCTTGCAGCGCTCGCCCCGACAATGCACCTTGCCACTCTCGATGGCGGCTTTGGCCAACGCGCGAGTCTTGTAAAAACGTGCGGCCCACAGCCACTTGTCGAGACGAACCTTGTCGTCCTCTTCCTGTTTTTGCGCCATATGAATTCCTCGGTCAGCCAGTAGTCGGAACTGTACTACCGTTTCTGTCGGGCGCAACAACCCGGCCCTCCAGATAGACTGTGATCCAGGCCGGTTCATCGGCACGGAGAGATCGAGTGACAAAATTTCCATCTTCATTAACTTCGCCCAAGGCCGGTTGCCAAGGCTGCCAGCAAAGCGAGCCGCTGGGCTTCGAGTTTGCCTTCGCCTATCAACCCATCGTCGATCTGCGCGATCAGTCGATTTTCGCCAACGAAGCGCTGGTACGCGGTGTGGCCGGTGAAGGCGCGTTCACCGTGTTGGATCAAGTTACAGAAGACAACCGCTACCGTTTCGACCAGCTCTGCCGCACCCGCGCCATCGAAGGCGCGGCCACTCTAAATATGCAGACACACTTGTCGATCAACTTCATGCCCAACGCGGTCTATCGTCCAGAGTTATGCATTCGCAGCACTCTGGAGGCGGCAAAAAAACACAATTTCCCGATCGACCGATTGATTTTCGAAACCCTGGAAAGCGAGCACGTAGATAACTATCGCCATTTGACCAATATTCTGCGTGAATACCGCGAATTCGGCTTCAAGACCGCCATCGATGACTTCGGTGCCGGTTATTCGGGGCTCAATCTGCTGGCTGATTTCCAACCGGATCTGATCAAACTCGACATGGCGCTGATCCGCGATGTCGATCGCGACCGTGTTCGTCAGGCGATCGTTCGGGGGATTGTCACAATCTGTGCGGAGTTGGACGTTACAGTCATTGCCGAAGGCATTGAGAGCGCCGGTGAACGGGATTTCCTGGCGGACTGTGGAATATTTCTGATGCAAGGCTATTGGTTCGCCAGACCTGCATTCAAAGCGTTGGCCCAGGTAGCACCTGAGGCTTGGACGCGTTAATCGTTGGTTTTTATCTATTGAAGACATTTGATCATTTGACCGTTGTCGGTCTGCGCGAGTGGGTGGCGCTCCCGGATTTGGGAGTCGCGGGCCTGCGGGCGAAAATCGACACCGGGGCAAGCACCTCCAGTCTGCATGCCACCGACATCGAACCGTTCGAACGCGACGGCGAGAAATGGGTGCGTTTCACCGCGCACTTGGGCACGGTGGTGCAGTTACGTCACCGCCGCTGCGAAGCGCCGCTGGTGACGCGCAAAACCATTAAAAGCTCCAACGGCCATGCGCAGGTGCGCTACGTGATAAGCACCACCCTGGCCTTGGGTGATCGGGTCTGGCCGGTCGAGTTCACCCTCGCCTGCCGGAAGTCCATGCGTTATCGCCTGTTGCTCGGTTCCAAAGCCCTGATCGACGGCCAGTTGGTGGTCAATCCGGGTATCAAATATGTACAAGACAAGCCGGTGTTCCCGGTATCTACCTCCTCCACAGGTGTTGCATGAAGATCGCTGTGCTGTCGCGGAACCCGCGTCTGTATTCCACCCGCCGTCTGGTCGAAGCCGGAACCGAGCGCGGGCATGAAATGGTAGTGATCGACACGTTGCGCGCCTACATGAACATCGCCAGCCACAAGCCGCAGATCCACTATCGCGGCAAACCGCTGGAAGGTTTCGACGCGGTGATTCCGCGGATCGGTGCGTCGGTGACGTTCTATGGCTGCGCCGTGTTGCGTCAGTTTGAAATGATGGGGGTGTTCCCGCTCAACGAATCGGTGGCGATTGCCCGTTCCCGGGACAAATTGCGTTCGCTGCAATTGCTCTCGCGTCGCGGCATCGGTTTGCCAGTGACCGGGTTTGCTCACTCGCCGGATGACATTCCCGATCTGATCGACATGGTCAACGGCGCGCCGCTGGTGATCAAAGTGCTGGAAGGCACCCAGGGCATCGGTGTGGTGCTGTGCGAAACCGCGACTGCCGCGGAATCGGTGATTGAGGCGTTCATGGGCCTGAAGCAGAACATCATGGTGCAGGAGTACATCAAGGAAGCGGGCGGCGCGGATATTCGTTGCTTCGTGGTCGGCGACAAGGTGATCGCGGCGATGAAGCGTCAGGCGAAACCGGGTGAGTTCCGTTCCAATCTGCACCGTGGCGGCAGCGCGAGCCTGATCAAGATCACGCCGGAAGAACGCATGACCGCGTTGCGAGCGGCGAAGGTCATGGGCCTGGCGGTGGCGGGTGTGGATATTCTGCGTTCCAATCACGGGCCGCTGGTGATGGAAGTGAACTCGTCGCCGGGGCTGGAAGGGATTGAGACCACCACCGGGAAGAATGTGGCGGGGATCATCATTGAGCATCTGGAAAAGAATGGTGGGCCGAATATGACGCGCACCAAAGGCAAGGGCTAGAGCGAAGAGCAAGAGCCCCTCACCCTAACCCTCTCCCGAAGGGAGAGGGGACTGATTGGGGGATATTGGAAAACTCCGCCGACATGATCGATCTTTACCGAATCCATAATCGACTCGGAATTTCAGGTCGATGTATGACGCCAGACACCTCGGTCGGCTCCCTCTCCCTCTGGGAGAGGGCTGGGGTGAGGGTTTTATGTTTTAAACGGCATCCCGCGGCAACATCAACCCCAGCGGCAACCTGACTCGCGCTTCCAATCCACCCCCGGACCGATTGCGCAGCTCAACATTGCCGCCATGCATCGAAGCAATCCGCTTCACGATCGCCAGACCCAAGCCAGTGCCCTTCCCGCCCCGAGCACGATCGCCGCGAGTAAACGGGTTAAAGATCGCCTCGAGCTCTGAAGGATCAATCCCCGCCCCTCGATCCATCACGCTCAGCACCACATACGGCGCGCTGACGTCACCGCTCACATAAGCCGCAACTTCCACGCTGCTGCCGGCATGATTCAGGGCGTTGCCGATCAGGTTGTTCAGTAGTCGTTTCATCGACACCCGACGCAGCGGAAACGGCTGAATCGGCTCCAGACGCAAACGGACTTTCTCTTCATTCTGGTTGTAAGGCGCAGCCACCTCACGCACCAGATCGCTAAGATCGACCTCTTCCACCGATTCATCACGACCATCACGAATAAACGCGAGGAACTGGTCGAGAATCGCGTCCATGTCCTCGATGTCACGCACCATGTCGTCAGTCAGGTCGTTGCGATCGCCCATCAATTCCAGCGACAGTCGCAATCTGGTCAACGGTGTACGCAAATCGTGGGAAACCCCCGCCAGCATCAACTCGCGCTCGCGTCCGGCCTGCTCGACGTCTTCGGCCATCTGGTTGAAGGCGCGATACACCTCGGTCATTTCGCTCGGCGTATCGCTGATCGGCAGACGCACACTGCGGCCCTGACCGAGTTGACGCGCGGCAAACACCAGACGTTTCAACGGCTGATTGAGCTGACTGACGAAAATCCACGCCGACGCCGTCGACAGCAGTCCGATGGCGAGGAACCAGCCGAGCACGTTCCAGATTTTCTGGCCGCGCAAGGGATGCGGGTACAGCGGTACTTTCAGCCAGCCATCACCGAGGCTCGGCGCGCGAACCCACAGCGCCGGCGGCGAATGCATGCGCAAACGCACTTCGGTGTCGGCGCCCAGCTCCGCCTGCATCTGCCGCTGGTAGATTTCGCTATACGGCCAGTGCTGTTCGCCTTCCGGCACGCCAGCGCCGACCACGCGGATCAGGGTCGCGGCATCAGCGATCTTCGCGCGGTTTTCTTCGTCGGCGGCCCAATAGGCGCGCAGCGTCAGAGCGACGCCGTGGCTATATTGACGATCCACCAGCACGTCCTCGTTCATCAACAGATAAACCAGGGTCAGCGCTTTGGAAAACAGCACGACGATGAGCACCAGCCAGAGGGTGCGGGAGAAAAAACTTTGGGGGAACCAGACGGGGGTTTTCATGAATAACCGCTACACACTTGCAGGAGCGAGCAATGCTCGCATATTGCGGATTGCGAGTCTGCGGGCCGGGTCATTCAACCCGGGCCCGACAGACCCGCTCCTACAAATCGCCGATCACTTGGTGGCGGCGCCATCCGGTACGAACACGTAGCCCACGCCCCAGACAGTCTGGATGTAGCGCGGCTTGGATGGATCGGGTTCGATCATCCGGCGCAGACGCGAGATCTGCACGTCGATGGAACGCTCGAGGGCATCCCATTCGCGGCCACGGGCCAGGTTCATCAGCTTGTCGCGGGTCAGCGGCTGACGCGCGTTCATCACCAGGGCCTTGAGTACCGCAAACTCACCAGTGGTGAGCATGTGCACTTCGTCGCCGCGCTTCAGTTCGCGGGTGGCCAGCGACAACACGTAATCACCGAAGGTGACGTTTTCGTCTTCGCTCCCCGGCGCGCCCGGCACCGGTGCGGCCTGACGGCGCAGAACGGCTTTGACCCGGGCCATCAGCTCGTCCGGGTTGAACGGCTTGGCCAGATAGTCATCGGCGCCCAGTTCCAGGCCCTTGATGCGGCTGATCTCATCGCCTTTGGCGGTGAGCATGATGATCGGGATCTGATTGTTCGCGGCGCGCAGACGGCGGCAAGCGGTCAGGCCGTCTTCGCCCGGCAGCATCAGGTCGAGTACGACCAGATTGAACACCTCACGCGACAACAGACGATCCATCTGCTCGGTGTTCGGAACGGTACGGGCGCGGTAGCCCTTGCTGACGAAGAAACGTTCCAGCAGGCTGCTCAGCCCCGGATCGTCATCAACGATAAGAATTTTTTCGCCTTCAGCAGTTTGTGCAGTGCTGCTCATTGGATGCTCCTTTTAGCTCGGCGCGCATTATGGCGTAGCTGCCGTTATACGCACCGTGTGCATTGTTAGCAGATTTTTCCTTCACTGCCAGAAAACCGGGGTTTATGCCTACAGACTGCAACGCCCCCGAATGACAGAACGCTGGTTATAATGCGCGGCGTTTTGTGCCAGGCAACGTCTGAATCGTTACCGCAGGTGGCAGCCGGTTTTTTTCATGGCAACCGCAGTAATTGTTCGATTTCACGGGTCAATGGGGTGCCTTTTGACCCAGGCAGCGGCCATCTTCATGCCGCTCAACCAGACTCCGGGCCTTTATTTCCGTGCCTGCGAGCCTGCTTTCACAATATGTCAGGTGGTTTTATGGACAGCATCAACAGCCGCATCGCCGAGGAACTCGGCGTACGCCCACAACAGGTCGAAGCGGCCGTCGCGCTACTCGATGAAGGCTCAACCGTTCCCTTCATCGCCCGTTACCGGAAAGAAGTCACCGGCAGCCTCGATGACACCCAGTTGCGTCATCTGGAAGAGCGCCTGCGCTACCTGCGAGAACTCGACGAACGGCGCATCAGCATCCTCGCCAGCATCGAAGAGCAAGGCAAACTCACCCCGCAGCTTGAGCGCGACATCAAGCTTGCCGACACCAAAACCCGCCTCGAAGACTTGTACCTGCCGTACAAGCAGAAGCGCCGCACCAAGGGCCAGATCGCCCTGGAAGCCGGCCTCGGCGACCTCGCGGACGGTCTGTTCAACGACCCGAACCTGGCCCCGGAAACCGAAGCCGCACGCTTCGTCGATGCCGAAAAAGGCGTAGCCGATGTCAAGGCTGCCCTCGAAGGCGCCAAATACATCCTCATGGAGCGTTTCGCCGAAGACGCCAGCTTGCTGGAAAAACTGCGTAATTACCTGAAACAGGAAGCCACCCTGAGTGCCCGCGTTATCGCTGGCAAAGAAGAGGAAGGCGCCAAGTTCCGCGACTACTTCGAACACGACGAACCACTGAAAAGCATGCCGTCGCACCGCGCGCTGGCGATTTTCCGTGGCCGCAACGAAGGCATCCTCAGCTCCGCGCTGAAAGTCGGCGACGAGCTGCCGGGCACCATGCACCCGTGCGAAGGCATGATCGGCCAGCAATTCAATATCCAGAACCAGAACCGTCCGGCCGACAAATGGCTCGGCGAAGTGGTGCGCTGGACGTGGAAGGTCAAGCTCTACACGCACCTGGAAACCGACCTGCTCGGCGAACTGCGTGACGGCGCCGAAACCGAGGCGATCAACGTGTTCGCCCACAACCTGCACGACTTGCTACTGGCCGCCCCGGCCGGCCCGCGCGCTACTCTGGGCCTCGACCCGGGCCTGCGTACCGGTTGCAAGGTGGCCGTGGTCGACTCCACCGGCAAGCTGCTTGATCACGCCACGGTTTACCCGCACGTGCCGCACAACAAGTGGGATCAGACCATCGCCATTCTGGCCGCCCTGTGCGCCAAGCACTCGGTTGACCTGATCGCCATCGGCAACGGCACCGCCAGCCGCGAGACCGACAAACTGGCAATCGAGCTGATCAAAAAATACCCGGCGATGAAAATGACCAAGGTCATGGTCTCCGAGGCCGGCGCGTCGGTGTACTCGGCATCGGAACTGGCGGCCAAGGAATTCCCGGATCTCGACGTATCGATCCGTGGCGCCGTGTCCATCGCCCGTCGTCTGCAGGATCCATTGGCAGAGCTGGTGAAAATCGATCCGAAATCCATCGGTGTCGGCCAGTACCAGCACGACGTTTCGCAACTGAAACTGGCGCGCGGTCTGGATGCAGTAGTTGAAGACTGCGTAAACGCCGTCGGCGTTGATGTAAACACCGCTTCGGTGGCGCTGCTGGCCCGTATCTCCGGCCTCAACTCGACACTGGCGCAGAACATCGTGACTCACCGCGATGAGCACGGCGCGTTCAAAACCCGTGCAGCCCTGAAGAAAGTCGCGCGTCTGGGCGAAAAAACCTTCGAACAGGCGGCCGGTTTTTTGCGCGTGATGAACGGCGACAACCCGCTGGATTCCTCGGCGGTTCACCCGGAAGCCTATCCGCTGGTGCAGCGTATTGCCGCTGAAACCGACCGCGACATCCGCTCGCTGATCGGCGATGCAAGCTTCCTCAAGCGTCTGGATCCGAAGAAATTCACCGACGAGACCTTCGGTCTACCCACCGTCACCGACATTCTGCAAGAGCTGGAAAAACCGGGCCGCGACCCGCGTCCGGAGTTCAAGACAGCCGAGTTCCAGGAAGGCGTTGAAGACCTGAAAGACCTGCAACTGGGGATGATCCTTGAAGGCGTCGTCACCAACGTGACCGCGTTCGGTGCCTTCGTCGACATCGGCGTGCATCAGGATGGTCTGGTGCACATCTCGGCGCTGTCGGAGAAATTCATCAAGGATCCACGCGAAGCGGTGAAGGCCGGTGACGTGGTGAAAGTGAAGGTCATGGAAGTCGATATCCCGCGCAAACGCGTTGGCCTGTCGATGCGCATGGGCGACACCCCGGGCGAGAAAATCGACGGTGCGCGTGGATCGCGTCCGGGCTCGGCGCAGCGCCAGCCTTCGAACAATGCGCCACGCAAGGAAACCGCGACCGCCGCGCCGGTGAACAATGCGATGGCCTCGCTGTTCGCCAACGCCAAGCAGTTGAAGAAACGCTGATGGAGATTCCGGCCGGGCTCGTCGAGAGCGCGTTTTTCAAGCTGTTGGGCTGCCGCCTGCACAGCCTGGAAACCGGGGTGGCGCAAGTCGCCCTGGTGCTGGAACCGGAACTGCGCAATCGCGGCGGCAAATTGCACGGTGGCGCGCTGTTCAGTCTGGTCGACATCACCATGGGGCTGGCCTGTTCCAGCACCCACGGTTTCGATCAGCAGAGCGCGACCATCGAGTGCAAGATCAACTATATCCGCGCCGTTTCCGACGGCGAGGTCATGTGCACGGCGCGGGTTATTCACCCCGGCCGCCGCACGTTGGTGGTTGAAGCCGACGTGATGCAGGGCGACAAACTGGTCGCAAAAGCACAAGGCACGTTCGCTGTCCTGTAGCTACCGGTCATCATTTTGAGTTAATTTCGGCGCAATGAATCCTGTAGGAGCTGCCGCAGGCTGCGATCTTTTGATTTTGTTTTGCAATAGCAAGATCAAAAGATCGCAGCCTGCGGCAGCTCCTACAGGGTATGTGTGCG